>JAMORM010000110.1 GCA_027063585.1 Sulfurimonas sp.
TACTTTCTTTAAGTATTGCACTTTTGAGCCACAGACCAAGGAATATAGATTTTGAGTTAAATTTTGATGAGAATACATTACATATAAGCTCCCAAAAGAAACTCTATTTGTCTAAAGAAGCAGTTGAAAAGTTGGAGTGCGCGCACAAAGATTTTAAAGTATTATTTTAAAATCTTTGTCCCATTGTAAATTCAAAGTTGGATGTCTGATCATCCTCTTTAGGGCTAATTGGCTTGGCAAACATTAACTGAATAGGTCCGACAGGTGAGAACCACTCTATCCCCGCACCATAACCCGCTCGTGATATATTATTTGACAATAAATTGTTCGTAATATTATCTGAAATCGTTCCCCAATCGGCAAATGTCACTAAACGCATTTTAGCTTTTGGAATCAACGGGAGGCTTAGTTCTACATTATTTGAAAAAGTCTGTGTTCCTCCGACTCTTCTTATACCGTCTGTTGCTGTAGCATCAGCTACTGTCGGTGAGAGAGAGTATGACTGATATCCTCTAACACTTCCTATGCCCCCCATATAGAATTTTTCCGCCAGCGGAATATAGCCATTATCGATTACAGCATAATATCTTGCTTTGTATCTAAAAATCGCATCAAATCCCAGTAGATCCTGAAGTCCATAATATTTAGCAAAATTAGTTCTTGCTTTGATAAAGTCTGCTGTTCCACCGAGACCTGATTTTTCAACACTTTGTGATAGTTCAAATCCTTTACGGGGTAAATAATAATCATCAGTATCATCCCATTTGACGCTTATTGTCACACCGCTTTTCGTATAAGATTCAAACGGGTTTACTCCGCCATATACACTGGCATTGAAATCATTTCCGAAAGTGTAGCTGTTGCTTGAGTAGCCATATCCTAAATATCCGCTTATATGGCGTGTAAATCTATGCCCTAGTCCCATTGTTAAACCATTACTCAATACCGAGTAATCAATATAATCATAAGCGGAGTGGTAAATAGAAAAATTTCCGCTATAATCACTGTCGTTTAAGCGTGGATTTGAAATATTAAATGAATAATTCTGTGTAGTTTGTGATTTTTCCGCTTTAACACCTACATTGATTCCTGAACCCCAAATATTTCTGTCACTCACACCAATACTTACTAAAAGACCACCGTAGCTTCCATATCCACCACCAATTTGGATGTTACCCGTCGGTGCCTCTTTCACTTTAACAATCAAGTCCATTGTCTTATTGTCAATTCTCTTTTCTTCTATGGTATTACCGTCAAAGAATCCGAGTCTTCCCAGTGCTGTACGAGAATCAGTCAAATCAGTTAAAGAATACATATCATTTGGACCCAAATACAATTCTCTACGAATTATTCTGTCAAGTGTTCTGTTATTACCTGAAATCAATACATTCCTAATTTTTACTTTATCACCTGGCATGACTTTAAATACTACTTCAACAGTATGTTTTTCTTTGTCTTTTTTCAAATCAGGAACAACCTGAACAAAAGCGTACCCTAAATCGGCGACAAGCGTTTTGATTTTTTTAGAATCATCTCTAAAAGTTTTTATGTTAAATATTTCACCCGGTTCAAGAGAGATAACCTCTTGCAGTTTTTCATCATCGGCTACATGTTTTACCTGATTGATAGAAATCTTACTGATCTTATAAGGTTTCCCCTCAGAAATCAAGTAACTCATATCTGCACTGTAATTATCAAAGTCAACGCGTACAAACGGCTCATCGACTTTTGCATCCAAATACCCATACTGCATATAATAATCACGGATTCGCAAGTTATCATATTCTAAATCTCTAAGGCTCATTTTTCCGTCGTTTTGACCCCAAAACCAACCCATGAACTCTTTTTGTTTATTTGCAATAACATCGTCAAAGTCATCAGAGTCTAGTCCGTATACACCGCTATACTCAAGCTTTTTGATGATAATTTCTTCACCCTCGTTTACTATAAAGGTTACCTTGACACTTCCATTTTCCAAGTATGTTGTCTCAACTTCTACAACGCTGTCAATTTTTCCTTCTTGAGATATTGCATCAATGATTCGTTTTTTAGCAGCTTCAAGTTTCTTTTCATCATATAAGGCTCCCTTTTTGATTTGAATTACAGAATCTTTTACTTCATCATCACTTTCTTTCCACCCTTTGAGTTCTACTTGAGAGATAATTGCTTTTTCTTTAAAATAAAAAGTCAACTTCCCGTTTTCATCAAATTCTGTCCAAATATCATTAAAATAACCTTGATCAAAATATTTTTTAATAGCCTTATCAATCATCTCTTCATCAATATCATCACCCTTTTGAAAATTCAACATTCTCAAGGCAACAGGTTTAGAGAGGTGAACAAGCCCACTATATTCAATTGTTTTAACTACTTGTGCATATATGTTAGTTGTAAAAACAACCAATAAAAAAGATAAAAGTATTTTCATTCAAGTTCCATTTAAAAAATTAATAAAGATTTTACCCATTATGAGGTTAATATTAAGTAAAATGAAACTGAAATTACTCAATAGTAGCTATTTGTATATAAATTATTTATTGTAAAATATTTATATATAATAATTATATTAAATAAATTGAGTATAATTTTGCAAATTAATAAAAAGAATGCACATGAACATAGCAATTATTGGATTAGGTTTAATGGGCGGTTCACTGGCCCTCTCTTTAAAAAAGCAAAATTATGTCGACTCGATTGTTGGATATGACCATAACGAGAAACATAAAGAAGACGCACTTTGCCTTGGTTTGGTAGACAAAATAGTTTCTTTTGAAGATGTAAAAAAGTGTGATGTTATTTTTCTTGCCATTCCCGTCAACGGTATTATCAACACGCTAAAAGAGCTTACGGATGTTTCTCCTGAGACTACTATCATCGACCTCGGAAGTACAAAAGAGAAAATCGTTGCTTCCGTACCGCCGAAAATTCGCAAAAACTTTGTCGCGGCACATCCTATGACAGGCACTGAAAACTTCGGTCCACATGCTGCGGTTGAAAATCTTTACTATGATAAAGTCGTTGTGTTATGTGATTTAGAAGAGAGCGGTGAGATTCAAGAAAAAACTGCAAAAAAAATATTTAAATCACTCCATATGAAAAAATATTTTATGAAATCGCATGAGCATGACCGTCATGCCGCTTTTATTTCTCATATGCCTCATGCCATCTCTTACTCAATTGCAAATACTGTTTTAAAACAAGAGAACAAGCATAATATTTTAGCGCTTGCAGCCGGTGGATTCCGTTCTATGAGCCGTCTTGCAAAAAGCTCACCTTATATGTGGGAAGATATTTTTAGACAAAATAAAGAAAATCTACTTGAAGCGATAGAGCTGTTTGAAGCAGAATTGACAAATCTTAAAGAAAACATTCAAAACGAAGAGTGGGACAAAGTCCATCAAGAGATGGCAAATGCGAACAAACTGCACGATATCCTAGACTAGGATATATCGTACTTTTTAAGTATCTCTTTTAAAACTTTTTTATCTATTTTTTCTTTTTTTGAAGTGTACAAATTCGATTCTAAAATGTCAACGATTTTTTTCACTTGTGTATCTTTATCTTTATACGGTAATAATTTTATCAACAGTAATTTCTCATCATTGATGTTCAATGTTTTTTCTCTTTTTAAGAACTTTATAGGTTTTACGAACAACATAATTACGACACCGATAAGTAAGCCTACAAAAAATGCAACAATTATCCATATTTTGTTGAAAGACTGTGTTGCATTCGTTACATGTAACGCTTGTTGAGATAGTTGTACAGGTGTTTTTTCTCTTTTAATTTTCAATTTACTTGTTTGTTTAACAGCGCCGTTTACTTTTATATGAATCGGCTGTGTAGAAATTTTCTCCACTTTTTTCGTTTTCAAATTATAAAAAACTAAAGAGAATGGAGGAATCGTAAAATCTTTATCTGACACAAAGGCAAGTTTTTGCGTTAATGTATTGCCTTTAATGTTTATTTTTTCATCAAAGACATTCACACCCGGTATATACGGTTTAAAACTTTTAATATCTTCTAAGTTTCCCTCACCCACTACTTTGACCGTTACATTTACCGCTTCATTTGGGTTAATCTCTAATTTGTCTGCAGTTGCAGTAATTGTGAAATTTCCG
This sequence comes from Sulfurimonas sp., assembly GCA_027063585.1. Lineage (GTDB taxonomy): Bacteria > Campylobacterota > Campylobacteria > Campylobacterales > Sulfurimonadaceae > Sulfurimonas. Next base: position 4,122 of record JAMORM010000110.1, read on the forward strand.
ACAATTTTTGCATTATTCGGCAGTGGTTTTGCCGTTATATGAACTTCATTTGAAAAATAACTTTTCCATTTGACTTGGGGCATAAAACTCCCCCAAACATCTCTTGAAGATATTCTTGTCGCAATTTTTAGCTGTGCCGGTTGAATTGTTAAATTACCTTCTCTTTGCGGGGCAAGCTTATAACTTGCTTTTGTAATGATAAAATCACCCTGCTCGGTTCTTGTCGGCTGTGATTCGCCTTTGATCCAAAACCCTTTAAAATCAGGTGCTATAAATTTACTGTCAACTGCTTCAGCATCTTTTCTTTGTTTTAACACAAGATTCAAAGTAAACGGTTCCCCTACAAACAACTCTGTTTTAGAAGGAATAAGATCAAGCACAAAATCTGCATTCTTATCTTGTACGGCAGGTTTTACGGTTACTTTTACACTGTTTGATTTTTCAGTTTTACCATCGACTTCAACGCTTACAGGTTCAATCACACAGCTTTTTTGCGGCATAAATTGATAACTCAATACATAGCTTTTTGTATAGTCGTTATTTATCATCTGTATACTGGTCTGAGAACTCGTACCCAGTACATTATTGCCGCATATTGTACTGATAACAGGCTTATTAACCTCACCTCCCGTTATCCTTAAAGTATAAGTTGCCACTTCTCCTTTGACAACACTTTTAGGGTAGACCTTCGCTACTACACTTGCATATATTGCAGTAGTGAGTAGACTAAAAATTATTATTATTTTACCAAGGTTTTTCATAACTATTTTCCTTTTTCATATTACTTTGGTTTAATCTGTATAGATAAGTGCTTTGTTCATTATTTAATGTTTTCAACCACTTTGCCTCTTCTGCATCACTCATTTTACTTTTCATTTTTGCAGCTTGTCCGGACTGCAAGGCAGAAGATTTTTTCTTATCTTTTTCCTGCTTTTTCTTAGCTGCTTCTTGTTTTTTATCAGACTTTTGCTTTTTTTTCTCTTTTTGTTTATTTCTCTCAGCCTGCTGTTTTTGCTTTTCATTTTGCTTTTTGTTGGCATTTTTTTCTTGCTGTTTTTTCTCTTCTTCACTCGGTTTTTGAGATTTTCTTTGCTGATTCTTTTTATCTTGCTTATTTTGGTCTTTTTTCTTTGAACCTTTTTTATCTTTAGAATCTTTATTATCTTTTTGACTCTGTTGATTTTTTTGATTCTGTTTATTCTTCTGGTCTTTGTTACTCTTGTTCTTTTTGTCTTTGTTCTTCTTATTTTTATTTTGTTTCTTATTCTGCTGCTTATTTTGCTTTTTTTTCTTCAAAGCTTTTTTTACGGCTTCGAGATTTTCTCTTGTATCTTTATCTTTATGCAGTTTTAAAGATTTTTCATACTCTTGTATCGCTTTTTTCAAATTTGTTTCATCACCCATTTTTGCATAAGCATTTCCCATATTTGCAAAATTTTTCGCACGGGAGAGCTTGTCACTAAAAGTAGCTTTTTCATAATTTTTTATTGCTTCTTTGTACTTCCCTTGTTTATACAA
>JAMORM010000111.1 GCA_027063585.1 Sulfurimonas sp.
CAAGAGATACAATTTTCATGAATCCTGCGTAACGTACTTCACGACCAATTGGTCCAAAAATACGAGTACCAATAGGCTCTCTCTTGTCATCAAGTATAACTGCTGCATTGTCATCAAAACGGATTAATGATCCGTTTTCACGTTGAACTTCTTTATGAGTTCTAACAACAACAGCCTTTACAACTTTACCTTTTTTAACTTTAGCAGTTGGAATCGCTTTTTTCACAGAAGCAACGATAACGTCACCTACTGATGCATAACGACGCTTAGAACCGCCAAGTACCTTAATACACATAATCTCTTTAGCACCTGTATTATCAGCTACATTTAAACGAGTAAAACCTTGAATCATACTACGCTCCTTTTACAACTGATTTAAGTCTAAAAGATTTAGTCTTAGAAAGCGGACGACACTCGATTGCAATAATCTCGTCTCCAACTTTTACTTCATTACGTTCATCATGTACCAGGTACTTTTTGAAACGCTTTACAACTTTGTGATAACGAGGATGCATTACACGACGTTCAACAACTATAGTTACTGTTTTATCGCCTGCAATTTTAATTACGTTACCTTGAATTTCACGCTTATTAGCCATCGCTCGCCCCTACTTTGCTACTGCAGCAAGTGCAGTATTGATTCTAGCAATATCTTTTTTAGCAACACGAAGTTCGCTAGTATTTTGTAATTGCATCATTTTTTGTTTAATTTTTAAAGTAAACAGTTCAGTCTTTTTCTCTTTAAGCATTGCTTGAAGCTCTGCTGAACTTTTTTCTGCTAAATCAGAATATTTCATTGTTCATCTCCGCAGTAACAATTTTACATTTGAATGGTAGTTTATGCATAGCAAGAGTTAATGCTTCACGAGCAATCTCTTCTGGTACACCACCCATTTCAAAGATTATACGACCTGGTTTAATGTTCATTACCCATTGGTCAACAGCACCCTTACCTTTACCCATACGAGTTTCAAGAGGTTTTGCAGTTAACGGCTTGGCAGGGAATACACGAATCCAAATCTTACCTTGTCTTTTAATGTGACGAGTTGCAGAAATACGAGCCGACTCAATCTGACGTGAGTTGATACGACCAGCTTCTACCGCTTTAAATGCGATGTCACCAAAAGATAATTTATAGCCAGAACGAGCGTAACCACGGTTACGTCCTTTCATTACTTTACGATATTTTGTTCTTTTTGGCATTAACATGATTATTCAGCCTTTTCACTATTTTCACGTCTAACTGGCTTTCTGCCACGACGCTCTTTTTTCTCTTCTTTAGCTTCTGCAGGAATACCTTTAGTCAGTACCTCACCTTTGAAGATCCATACTTTAACACCGATAATACCGTATGTAGTATGGGCTTCAGCAAAACCGTAATCAATTTTTGCACGAAGAGTATGAAGAGGAACACGTCCCTCTAAGTACCATTCAGTACGTGCCATTTCAGCACCGCCTAAACGACCTGCAACTGCAACTTTGATACCTTTAGCACCAGAACGCTGTGCACCTTGCATAACTTTTTTCATAGCTCTACGGAATGCAACACGACGTTCTAACTGAGTAGCAACATTTTCAGCAACTAATTGTGCTGAAGTTTGCGCTTTTTTCTCTTCTTTAATGTTAATAGATACAGTTTTACCAACAAGTTTTTGAACAGCTGTTTTGAGCTTCTCTATATCTGCACCTTTCTTCCCGATAATAATACCAGGACGTGCTGCAACGATAGTTACACGAAGTCTTTTTACTGTTCTTTCAATGATGATGTTAGAAACACCAGCATAGTAAAGCTCTTTTTTCAAAAATGTTCTTATCTTGTGATCTTCACCTAAAGCTGCCGGAGCAGTTTTAAAATTAGGAAACCAACGAGATTCCCAGTTGCGGTTGATACCAAGACGTAAACCAATAGGATTAACTTTTTGACCCATACTATTTACCCTCTACTTCTACTAAGATATGTGCTGTTGGTTTACGAATACCAGACGCCATACCACGAGCACGTGGACGGAAACGTTTAAGTACTGGACCATTGTCAACACGACATGATGTAATTACACAATCTTCAGCTTCACTACCGCTGTTAGCAACTGCAGATGCAATTACTTTAGAGATAATTTTTGCCGCCTTATTTGGAGTAAATTCTAAAGCTGCCATAGCCTCTTCAGCATTCATACCCTGCACTTCACGTGCGATAAGACGAGATTTGATAGGTGATACACGGATAAATTTTAATAATGCTCTAGCCATGATTACCCCTTCTTCTGAACAGAGCCCTTGTGGCCCTTGAATGTACGAGTTGGTGCAAATTCACCAAGTTTATAACCAATGTGGTTCTCTGTAACATATACAGGAACGAATTGGCGACCATTATGAACATTTATTGTCAAACCAACCATATCAGGAAGAACCATAGATCTTCTTGACCAAGTTTTAATAGGTTTTTTCTTTGCTTCGGCTTTCATAGCCTCCACTTTTTTCATTAAATGATCATCTACGAATGGACCTTTTTTTACTGAACGAGCCATTGTTAACCTACCCTTTTAGCATTTGGTTTACGGCGAGTAATAATTAACTTATCACTAGCTTTCTTACGACGAGTTTTAGCACCCTTAGTTGGTTTACCCCAAGGAGTAACCGGATGACGACCTGAGTTCGTTTTACCTTCACCACCACCATGCGGGTGATCAATCGGGTTCATTGCAGAACCACGAGTCTGTGGACGAATACCAAGGTGACGTTGACGACCAGCTTTTGCAATAACGATGTTTGCAAATTCTTCATTACCAACGATTCCAACAGTAGCTAAACACTCACCAAGTACTAAACGCATCTCTGATGAAGGCATACGTAAAGATACATATTTGCCATCACGACCCATAATTTGAGCAGAAGTTCCAGCTGAACGAACCATTTGTCCGCCTTTGCCAACTTTTAACTCAACATTATGTACAAGTGTACCAACCGGAATGTTTTGAAGTTTCATTGTATTACCCGGTTTAACATCTAAACCAGACTCTGCAGACTCAACTGTATCTCCAACATTTAAACCTTTTGGTTGCAAGATGTATCTTTTTTCACCATCAGCATAAGTAATTAATGCGATACGACAGTTACGATACGGATCATACTCAATTGCAGATACTGTAGCTGGTACACCAAATTTATTTCTTTTAAAATCAATAATACGATAAAGCTTTTTCGCACCAGCTTGTCTGTGGCGAGATGTGATACGACCATTATTGTTACGACCAGCAGTTGTTGGAAGTTTTACCAATAATGAACGAACACTAGCTTTAGCAGTAATATCTGAACTATCTACATTCGTATAAAAACGACGAGACGGAGTTATCGGTCTATAAGTTTTAATTGCCATCTTATACCGCCAAACTTTCTATTTGTGCACCCTCAGGTAACGTAACATAAAACTTTTTGAAGTCATTTTGTTTACCCTGTACACCACGGAAACGTTTTACTTTTCCGCTTTGATTTAGAGAGTTGATTTTTGTCGGAATAATTCCGAAATACTCTCTAAACACCTCTTTAAGACCTGTTTTAGTCATACGTGGTGATGTTTGAACAACAATAACACCATCTTCTTGTAAACCTAAAGTCTTTTCTGTATATAAAATAGATTTAATATCTGTAATATCAGCCATTACTTAGCCTCACTTGTTAAAGTTTCCCATACAGCTTTTTCTATCACGATTGAGCGATAGTTAGCAGCTAAGTATGCGTTTAACTCATTAGATTCAACAACATATGTTTGATGTAAATTCTCAAACGCTAAAAATGTTTTTTCATCTAATAAAGATTTAACAAAAAGTGTATCTCTTTGACCCAAAGCTTTGAACATTGCTGCCGCATCTTTAGTTTTACCAGACTCAACAGAGATACTGTCAACGATAAAAAGAGTACCATTTTGTGCATGCTCATTTAAAGCAAAATTTAAAGCAAGTTTTTTCTGCTTTTTATTTACTTTTAAATCATAGTTGCGGTTGTTTTTAGAACCAAAAGCTTTACCACCACCTACGAATATAGGAGAACGACGAGAACCGGCACGAGCACGACCGCCACCTTTTTGAGCCCATGGTTTTTTACCACCACCACGTACTTCACTTCTACCTTTAGTAGTCGCTGTATTTGCACGTTGTGCAGCCTGAGCAGACTTAACATAAAGATAAAGGTTATGAGGGTTAATTCCAGAGAATGCCTCTGGTAATGCTAACTCAGATGCTTTTTCCATTTTTTCATTTAAAACGATTGCGCTCATTATTTAGCTACCTTTACACGACCTAGAGCACCGTTAGCACCTGAAACTGAACCTAAAACCGCAATGATTTTGTTTTCAGCATCGAAAGAAACGATCTCATTTTTTACACTGTTTTGTGTATTTCCGTATTGTCCAGGCATTTTCTTACCCTTCATTACACGACCTGGCCATTCAGCATTACCGATTGAACCTGTTCTACGACCAAATCTATGACCGTGAGATGCAGGACCACCACCGAAATTCCAACGCTTCATTGCACCTGAAAAACCACGACCTTTTGTGTTGAAAGTAGTTTTAAGTTCACTAGCATCTGCTAATGGAGCTAAATCTAAATCACCAGCTTCGGCGTTTGCTACTTCTAAAGTAACGAAACGGTTAAATTCAGTTGGAAGATTGTATTTCTTCTGTTGACCTTCTATTGCTTTATTCATTTTTTTACCGCTATTGTACGCTACAATTGCAGTACCTTCATTCACTTCACACACTTTCGCATCTAAAACTCTTAATAGAGTAACTGGTTTAGACGGAACTGTGATAGTACGGCTCATACCGATTTTTTCAACAATATATTCCACGATTACTCCTATTTGTCCATAGAGCGAACTTCAACGTCCACTTCCGGTGCAAGATCTAGTTTCATTAATGAATCTACTGTTTCCGGTGTTGCAGAAACGATGTCGATCATTCTTGCGTGCATACGAATTTCAAATTGCTCACGAGCTTTTTTGTTAACGTGAACTGATTTTAATACTGTATATTTACGAATTTTTGTTGGTAAAGGTATTGGACCACGAATTACGGCACCTGTACGCTTTACAGCCTCAACGATTGACGCTACTGATCTATCTAATACACGATGATCGTAAGCTTTCAATTTTAAACGAATTTTTTCCATGTTTTTCCTTCTAAAGAACTCGTTGGATCCTAGCCCAACTATTTAAGGGAACGGAATTATACTCAAAGCAGTACAAATATTCAAGGATTTAGGCATTAAAAATTGATTTTATCTATAATTTATTTCCTTTTAATAAGGAAGTGATACAATTGTGAAGTTTAAAAATTGGAAAATTTATGGAAATATTACTCGAAGAATTTTACAAAACTGATTTACATGTAGAAAAATATATACAAAGAAAAGTTTTTATAGATGACAAATCATACCAAATCAACGGTATAAGCAAAAGCGGAAAAAGCCGCTTGGTAAAAAACTATCTTTTGTCTTTAAAAAAAAGTTCTTATCTCTATATAAACTGCAGAGACATACGCATAGATACAGATAAACTCAATACTTCACTTGCATCTTTTTGCAATCTGAATAAAATTGACACACTTGTTTTAGACAATTACAACCCTGAGATTAAATTTGCCAATGTTTCTCAGTTGATTATAACAAGTGAGATTCCTTATAATATAGATGTTTTAGAACATTTGACACTCTATCCCCTTGATTATGAAGAGTTTTTGGCGTACGAACACAAATATGACTCAAGTGCACTGAACCATTTCTTTCAGCTTGGCGGGTTTGCTTCTATGCATACGGTCGCCCCAGACGAAAGGATAGTCTATCTGCAAAATATTTTGAAATTTACCCTGAGTGAAATTGAATTTGATATTTTGTGTTTATGCGCAAAATTTATGTCCCGAAAACTCTCAGCTTTTACTATATATGAAAGACTCAAACTCACACGCAAAATTTCCAAAGATAAATTGTATACATCATTTGCTCTTTTGACAGAAAAAAAATATATCCATCTGCTTCCAAAATACAACCACGCACGTGCAACTAAAAAAGTTTATTTGTGCGACACTTCTCTAAAAGGTGCGTTAAGTATTGAAAAAAACTTTGCAAAACTCTTTGAAAACATGGTCTATCTTGAACTTTTAAAATCATCTACCGAGTGCTATTATGAAGAAGGCATTGATTTTTATCTGCCTCACAGAGATGAAATAATACTATGTAAACCTTTTGTTGATGAGCGACGATTATTTAAAAAACTTGAAAGCATTGAAGCCTTTTTATTTAGTTACGGCATTACAAAAATTACTGTTATTACAATGAATAAAGAGGGTAATATTTCTCATCCGCTTAGTAGTGTGGATATAATTCCTTTTGACATTTGGGCATTAGGAGATTAATATGAGTATTTTATGCGGCATAGATGAAGCGGGACGTGGACCTTTGGCAGGTGATTTGGTGATGGCAGGATGTATCTTACATGTAAATGTAAATGGACTTAATGACTCCAAAAAATTAACAGCCAAAAAACGTGAGGCTTTATACAAGTTAATCGTCGAAAACGCAAGCTATCATATTGTAAAGTTTTCTGCACACGATATAGACAATAACGGTATATCTGCGTGCTTAAAAAAAGGACTCATTGACATTTTAAATAACTTAAAAGCGGATGAGTACCTTTTTGACGGCAACCAGACCTACGGGGTAAAAAATCTTGCAACAATGATACAGGCTGATAGAAAAATTGCCGAAGTGAGTGCAGCATCAATACTTGCAAAAGTCACACATGACGTAGACATTCTTGAGGCTGCAAAAAAATACCCCGAGTACCAATTTGAAAAACATAAAGGGTATGGAACAAAGTTACATGTAGAAATGATTAAAAAATACGGCTACTGCGAGATACATAGAAAAACTTATAAAATTAAAGCATTGGAACCTACACTCTTCAACTAAAATAGAAATTCTGTGATATAATATTAACATTTAATTCTAAAAGGTCAAAATATGTTTCTAAAAATACTACTTTTAAGTGCTGTACTGTTATTTGGAGGATGTTCAACAAAGGCACTTGTTAGCACAAAAAAAACACTTCCTGTGGCTGAAAAAAATAATACAATTTCCCTTTTTGAACTCAACAACTATACAGATACTCCCCGTGCGGGAATGCGTGCTGCAAATATTGTTGAAGGTGTATTAATTGCAAAAGGTTTTAGCGTACAGACACATTTAAAACAAGACCTTTATACACTCAAAGAAGCCAAAAAACAAGCGGTAGAAGATGGATCTACTTACTTTTTAATTGGTGGGGTAAGTGAATGGAGATACAAAACAGGTATAGACGGAGAACCGGCTGTCAGCCTGCAACTGACTCTTTATGCAACACAAGATGCTCATCCAGTTTGGAGTGCAACCGGTGCCGACAACGACTGGGGAAATGCTTCAATAGGAAGTACCGCACAATCATTAATAGAAACTATGATGAACAGATAAATATCTAAATGCAGTTACCAAATAAACGAAAAAAAGAGCTTTCCAAACACGCAGCTTTCATTACTTTTTTTCAAGAATATGCCTATGCAGAAACTCTTGTTATATTAGGACTCTTTTTTCTAATCGGGTATCTTATTTCACCTCAGGATATATGTCTGCTCCACCAAGACGTACCCTACCTCATCATCCTTCTGACTGTCATAACACTCTTTCATGGTTTTCAAAGTGGTTTTTTTGCGATGGCAATGGTTTCATTTTGTATGTGGTACTTTTATACGAAATTTCCCTATATAGACTTCTTAATACACTTGCTCATGGTAATGATTTTTAGTGAGTTTCACTACTACTGGACCAAAGCTATCAGAGAACTAAAACTTGATAATGAGTACAAAGCGAGCAAGCTCGATGAACTTTCAAAAGCTTTTTACAGTTTAAAAATTTCTCATGACCAACTGGAGAAAAACTATGTGCTTAAACCTATGAGTATTAGAAGTGCCATAGAAGAAATTTTTGAGCAAGATACAACATTGAAAAGTGATGATACTGATGAAAAAAATGAGCATTACTATCAAAAGTTTTTAACCCTTTTGGAAAAATCATTCCATGTTGAGAGTGGGTTTATAGTTTACAAACTCCATCACTATGACAAGGAATTTTTGTCTGAAAAAAGCTCCGCCGTTCTTTACAGTTCTGTATGCGAAGCATATGAGAAAAATGAAATTTTTGACGATTACCTGCTGAATAAAGCTATTAATTATAAACAGCCTATATACATCAGTGACGAACTGGGAAATCCAGACATTAATGTCAATGAAGACTCTAATTTTATTGCGGCCATACCTTCTGTATACAATGACAAAGTGATTGCTGTTCTTGTTATAGAGAGAATGCCTTTTATGTCTTTTAACAGAGAAAATCTTACTTCCATTGCCATACTGCTTGAGTACATATCTATTAGCATTTTCCAACATAACCTGCTTAGTGAAACGCAGGAAATGGTAATCATTAAAGACAAAGAGTTCAGATATGAATTTATACGGCTCCATCACATATATACGATATATAAAGTTGATTCAACCCTTATGGCCATAAAACTCACAAATGAACTCCAAACACTCAGAGTGTCAGAAAAAATTAAACATATGCTGCGTTCACTGGACTTAGTCACAACAATAAAAGAGAACAACTTTTATTTTATTGTTTTACTCTTTCCTCTCAATGACAAATCAGCTGCCATGGGGTTTATGAACAGACTTCTAGACACCATTGAAAATGAGAAAGACAAGCAGTTTGAATATATGACATTTAGCATTCACAGCACTAAACTGCTCAATAACTACCTTAGAGATAATTATAATGAATAATATATTTGCCTTATGCGAACAGTATATTGATATTATAGTTTTGTTACATGTAACAGTAAGTCTTTTACTTGCATATTTTGCATCCGTTTACCTCCTCAAACGTTTTAAGACATCAGGCAAGGAAATCGAAGAAGAAGACAAAAAAAGACTTGATGCTATTGCAGAAGAAAGCTGGATTTTCAAACTTTTGTTTACAATTTCTTTACATAAATATAATCAGACAGCTGCATTTTTGTTTCTCTTCTTATTTAATACTTCCATACCTTTCTTAGGTTATTTTTTCACTCTTTGGCTGATATGGTATATGGTAAATATAAAATATGAAAAATCTGTAGCACACACCAATATCATCAATCTCGACGAGTTTCAAACAACTTTTTTAAAAGTCAGCAGAGTCTTTGGAGAAGGCTCTTTAATCAACTTGATGGACAATCATTATGTACCCCAATCAAAAAAAGTCAAAGCACTCTCAATACTTGCTAGCAGCGATACTCCGGTTAGTCTTCATATTATCAAACAAACCCTCACGAGCACAGATGATGAGGTACGTATGTTTGGATATGCCATACTCAACAAAACAGAAAAATCAATTAATGCGCGTATAGACACTTATTTGCAAGTTATCTATTCTCAAAACAGCAAAACAGATAAAGACGAAGAAAAAATAGCATTTGCCGCCAAAGAACTTGCATTTTTATACTGGGAACTTGTTTATACCGAAATCTCTCATGACAGCCTAAAAAGCAACTTTTTATCTTCTGCAATTACCTATGTAGAAATGGCAAAAGAGTATTATATTCCTTTGTTGGATGTGATTGTTCAAAGCATAGAAGAACATGAAAAAAAAGACGTCATCTTTCAAGACCTTGATGGTCTTCGCCGCAAAAGAAAAAAGCTTGAAGAGACTTATGCGGTCTGTGCAAAGCTTTTTACGCTGATGGGTCGTATTTACATGCACCAAAAAGAGTATGAAAAAGCTAAAGGAGAGTTTACTGTTGCAAAAGAACTACTTCCTGAACACTCTACGCTAATTATCCCTTATCTTGCAGAAGTTTACTATATTACTAAAAAGTATCGGATTGTCAAAACAATGATTAATCAGACTAAAGAGCTTAAACTCAATGCAAAGCTCTACCCTGTCATTACCCAATGGGAGAATGCTTCGTGAGTACAAAATTTCCTAAAAGCGAAAGTGTCGACATTATGCTTTTTTCTGAAGGCACATACCCTTATATAAAGGGTGGTGTATCAAGCTGGTTACTGCAACTTATGAAAGGGCTTCCTCAGTTTTCTTTTGGTGTTTGTTTCATAGGGGCTACTCCTTATATAGATGGAAAGCTCATGCAAATCAGTTATGAGTTTCCGCTAAACTTAAAGCACCTCGAAGTGCACTATTTGTTTGATGATGAGGAAGACAATAGAAGTCCAAAAAAACTTAAAGGAAATAAAGAGGGGTTTGAAGCCATAAAAGAACTCTATAAATCATTTCAAACCAACAGCGCAGAGATGCCTCAAATGCTTCAAGATATTGACTTTTATCTTAAAGATGTCACTTTTGAAGATTTTTTATACTCTCAAAGAGCATGGGACTTTTTAACACAAACGTATGAAAAAAACTGTCCCGATATTCCTTTTATTGACTACTTTTGGACACTCAGAAATATTCACAAGCCAATATGGATTTTAGCGCAGATAGTAAAAGACTTACCCAAAACAAAAATTTATCATTCTCCATCCACGGGATATGCAGGATACCTTGGAATGCTTGCATCCTACACAAACAAACGTCCTTTTCTTCTTACTGAACACGGTATTTACACCAGAGAAAGAAAAATAGACATGCTTTCAGCCGATTGGATTGAGTACAAAAAACCAAACTTGCTTCAGTCGCCTGAGGAATTTAATTATATAAAAAGAATGTGGATTAACTTTTTTGATAAAATCGGTCTATTTTGTTATTATAGGGCAAATCATATAATCTCTCTGTTCAACGGTGCAAAAAATATACAAATCTCTCTGGGGGCACCCGAGCAAAAAACAAAAGTAATTCCCAATGGTGTAGATGTTGATGCACTTATGCAGACACTTCCACTAAGGGAAAGCATTCCAAAACCTGTCATTACACTTATTGGACGTGTTGTACCCATTAAAGATATTATGACATTTATTCGTGCTATTAAAATAGTTTCGCTGACTATTCCCGATATCGAGGGATGGATAGTCGGACCTGTCGATGAAGATCAGGAATATGTCGCAGAGTGTCAAAAAATGGCAGTCTCATTAGGGCTTAAATCAGACACCCAGACATTCCATGATAACAAAAGTGATATGAGCTTTGAAGAACTAGAGCAAAGCAGTGACATCATTAAACTGTTTGGACACAGCGATATAAAAAAAATATTGCCAAAGTCGACCTTACAGACACTTACTTCCATCAGTGAAGGAATGCCTCTGGTAATTCTCGAAGGATTTGCAGCAGGAGTTCCATGTGTTGCCACTGATGTCGGAAGCTGTCGTGACCTAATAGAGGGCGGACTCAATGATGAAGATAAGAGTATAGGTAAAGCAGGTGCGGTTACGGGCATTGCTAACCCCGATGCACTTGCAAAAGAGTATATCCGCTTTTTAAACTTTCAAAGCGGTGAGTGGAAAAAGGCACAAGAAGCAGGACTCACAAGAGTACAGAAATACTATAGACAAGAAATGTTTCTCAAAGAATATGCCGATTTATACAATCAAGCCCTTGAATTGAATTGGGATGAGCTAGAGGAGACGCTATGGCCGGAATAGGATTTGAACTCAGAAAAATACTCAAAGAAGACAGATTGCTTTCTTTGGCAAAAGTTTATGGATATTCTGCCATTCTCAGCTCAGGACCTTGGGTTATCTCTATTATTGCCATTCTTATTGTCGGTTTTATAAATCTGGCAAATTACGGTGCAGACAGTGAGGTTTACAAATTCCAGGTTGTAATTACTTATGCTATAGCACTCGCATCAAGTCTTATTATCACAGGAATTGTTCAGCTTCCTTTTACTCGTTATGTAGCTGATTTGATTTTCAAAAATAAGCAAGATGAAGTACTCCCCTCTTATTTTGGTGCAATACTCTCGGCCTGGCTTTTCGGTCTGCCTTTTATTATTCCTTTTTACTTATGGATGTTCGAGGGTCAAAGTACTGTCTTTATAATTGGTGTTGTAGCAACATTTTTGGTTTTGTGCGCTGTGTGGATATCAAGTATCCTCGCAGCCAGCCTTAAATACTATAATGCTGTAGTATGGTCTTACTTTGTCTCCTATGCGCTCATTGTTTTTGTCTCAATATATGCCGGTGATACCATTGAAAAACTCATTTACATATTTTTTACGGGCAATAGTTTTTTGCTTGTCATATTAATGACTTTAATTATCAAAAGTTACAACTCAAGTTTTTTTCTCAAAGTTGATTTTTTCCTGGCAAAAAACTTTTACTGGACCTTAGCCTTTGCCGGTCTTTTTTATAACCTGGGTGCTTGGGTGGATAAAATTATATTTTGGTATCATCCCGATACCGGCTATGCCGTAATAGGGAGATTGCATGCTTCTGTCGTGTATGATATTCCCATTTTTTTGGCTTATTTGTCCATTTTACCGGGTATGGCAATCTTTTTCTTTCGTCTTGAAGCAGATTTTTCCGAGAAATATGACCTTTATTACAATGCCGTAAGAACAGGCGGCACGCTCAAAAATATTCGCACCTACAGAAACGAGATGATTAATGTCACAAAACATGCAATTCATGAAATAATCATAATACAGTCAATAGTTGATATAATTCTTTTTTTATCTGCTCCGCATATTTTTAAATTTTTAAATATTCCCCAGCTTTATCTGGGCTTACTATACATACTGACCATCGGGGCCATGCTACAGCTTGCTTTTATGTCTGTTCTTGCTATACTTTATTATCTTGACAGAAAGATGGTTGCAATGTGGCTGTCTATAGCATTTTTTGTTTTAAATACACTGCTCACATTAGTCTCTATAAACATAGGACCGGCTATGTTTGGATACGGATACGCAGTATCTTTATTATTGGTTTTTACAGCCAGTGTGATTGTTATACGAAATGAAATGGACAGGTTGAATTATGAAACATTTATGCTCCAGTAAATATATATTTTTACTCCTTTTTGCATACGGTTCACTTTTTGCAAATTTACACACTAAAAGTGCCATTGTCTATTATGGCAATGAAATATCTTACCCTATAGTCGGCATACATGACTATATCATAGTCCAGCCATCAAATACAAATGTTCACACCCACGGGTTTGATGTATATAAAGATAAGATGTACGCCTATGTAAGTATAGGAGAAATTGATACAAATACAAGTGCCTACAAAGATGTCAAAAAATCATGGATAGTGGCAGAAAACAAAGCCTGGAAAAGCAAAGTTCTTGATCTTACCAATCCTGAGTATAAAGAATTTTTATTTAAAAAAGTCATTGAGCCTCAAATAAAACGCGGTTTTAAAAACTTCTTTTTTGATACACTTGATTCTTATCAGCTTATTGCAAAAACAGATCAACACAGAGCCAAAAGTGAGGCAGCACTCGTTGATATTATTTTAACCTTTCGTCAGCGATACCCAAACTCCAAACTTATAATAAATAGAGGATTTGAAGTAATCGACAAAGTGCACAATGCTGTTAATGCAGTTTTATTCGAATCATACTATTATGGTATAGGCGGTAAAAAGACAAGTTATGAAAAAGTAAATAATAATGAAAGAGAATGGCTTGATTTACAAATCAAAAAAGTAAAAAAATACAATCTTGATGTCATCTGTGTTGATTATCTTCAAGCTGCAAACTTTAATAAAAAATCGGCACAACTTGCATTACAACTGCAGACTAAAGGCTTTATACCTTATATTGCCAACAAAGGTTTGGATATATATGGAAAAAGTTCAAAAGAACCTATAAAAAGAGAGATTTTCACACTTATAGATACCAGCACGATGGACAGAATTTCTTTGGGTGCTCACCAGTATGGTGCTCTGCCTTTAGAATATAAGGGTTACATACAAAAGTTGTATGATGTGAGCAAACCACTGCCGAGTATGCAAAAAATGAGACAATATAGCGGTGTTGTCATCTGGCTGACGCATAATTACAAAAACCCTACAAAACTTCTTCACTGGATATTACAACTCAAAGAAGCAGGCATTAAAATAGTATTTGCTAATAGTTTTGGCATTGATACTATGAGCCTTCTTGAACCGCTAGATATTACCGTGCAAGACTTTCAAGAACCGCTTAACAATACAAACAAGGTTATCTACGAAGATGTCATCCTTGGATACGAAATGGATCCGCCTCTGTCCCAAAATGGTTACTACATTAAAATATCAAAAGGTAAAGCACTCTATACCGTATCTGATTCCAACAATCATAAATCTACTCTTGCTGCAATCATGCCCTGGGGCGGTTATGCAGTTAGCAATGCCTTTATGGTAACCATAGGTGAAGACAATATCTGGACCATAAATCCATTTGAATTTTTCGTAAAAGCACTCAGACTTAAGCCACTTATAGTACCGGATGTAACAACCCAAAATGGTAAAAGAATTCTTTTTAGTCATATAGACGGTGACGGAATTATGAATAGAGTTGAGTTTAATCCTAAGCTTTTCTCTGGTGACACAATATACAGTGACATTCTCAAAAAGTACAATATACCCATATCTGTATCCATAATCGGCGCGGAAGTCAATGATAACGGTCTTTATCCGGATTTGGCACCACAACTGCAAAAAATAGTCAAAAAAATATATGCTCTGCCTAATGTTGAACCAGCAACACACACCTTTACCCATCCATTCTTTTGGGGAAAAATAAAAGACAATAATCTTGATGAAAAGTATCGCCTCAAACCAAAAGGATATAAATTTTCACTTGACTATGAGATTAGAGGTATGCTTGAGGAGATTAACAACAACTTTTTACCAAAGAACAAATATCCAAAGGCAAAAACAGTATTTTGGAGCGGGGACTGTGCGCCGACCGAAAAAGCACTTGCCTTTACATATAAACACAATATTTTAAATATAAACGGCGGAGACACCTACATCAGTAATACACATCCCTGGCTGTCATATGTTGCTCCATTAGGACTGCAAAGAGGAGAATATTATCAAATATATACAGGCCAGCAAAATGAAAATATATATACAAATGAGTGGCTTGGACCTTTTTGGGGATTTAAAAAAGTTGTCCAGACATTCAAACTGACTGATAAACCACGACGATTAAAGCCTATAAATATTTACTATCATCTCTATTCAGGTTCAAAAAGAGCCTCTCTCAATGCCTTGAAATATGTCTATAACTGGGCACTAAAACAAGACGTTAATCCGATTTTTACCTCCGAGTATATTCCAAAGGTTATGGACTATTATACTGTTTCTATGGCTCAAGAAAACGGAGTGTTTTTCTTTGCAGGACTGCGGGATTTAAAAACACTCCGCATTGAAAAAAAAGATGCTTTTATAGACTTTGAAAACTCTCAAAACATTATTGGTATAAATCACTTTAACAACCGCAGTTATTTACATGTAAACCAAGAAAGTAATGTTTTTGTAAAAGAGTCAGATAACAACATCACAACTCAAAATCCCTACCTAATCAGTAGCAATGCTAAAGTCATTGATGCAGACACAAGTTCAAAAGACTTACATGTAACACTACGTTCACATGTCGGACTTGAAGCAGAACTTTATATACCTAAAAACTGTACTTATACATTTACAAAAGGATTTAATATAAGTAACAAATATGCGGGTATTATAAAACTAAAATCTAAAAAATACAAGGAAATCACTATAGATGCGACTTGTACAGAGTAAAAAGCCCTATGTAGCTACCTACAAAGAAATTATCATCGGTTTTCTCTCATTTTCTTTGGTTTTAATACTTCTGTATCCAAAAGAGATGCTTCAAGAACAGATACTCTCAGAAGATGTAAACTATGAATTAAGCATACTTTACCTGCAAAATATGCTTAAAAATGATCCCTCTAATGAAACTCTTTTACTTACACTTGCCAAACAAAGTATTAAAGCCAACAAAAAAGATCTCGGCTATAGACTTTTAAAACTGCTGCGCAATTCAAAAAACAAAAGCACACGCATTGCAGCCAATGTACTTGCTTATGAGATCGCCAAACAAGACTATTTCTATCTACAACAACAACATGAATATGAAAAGCTTAACAAAGTATATACAGAACTGCAAAATATTTTTGACATACTTATTACAAATCATTTTTATGAGCAAAAAAATATAAAAAACCTTTACAAAGAAGCAATATTTTTACAAGACATTAAAAATCAATATGTTTTACTTCAAGAAATACTAAAAAATGCTCCAAAGAATAAAAAACACCTGCAAGATGCGTATTATCTTGCTTATAAACTGCATAAGTATGATGATGCCATTAAATATCTTGACCGCTTAATTAAAATAGATGTTAACAACAAGCAGAAATGGTATGATGAAAAGTACTATATAATAGTCAAAGCATATTCTTTTTTCCAGGCAGAATCACGCCTCAAAGCAGAAGCAAAAAATTCACAGTACTGGGAAAAAAGGCTTGTCAATTTTTATATAGATCATAAGCAATACAAAAAAGCCGCTCAAGTTTACATGCAGCTGTTTCAACAAAGTTCGAATTTCGTTCAGAAAAGAACTCTCTGGACAAAAGCCATAGACACACTCAGAGCCGGAAACTACAACAAACAAGCTCTTAAACTTGCACATAAATATGAAAAATATTTTTTAAGAGATGAAAAAGCAAGGGTATACCTGCTAAAATTGTACTTGGCATTGAATGACTTAAAAGGTGCAAGATCACTCTCTAAAAAAATACTAAGATTCAAAAGGTAAAAGCTAAAAGATGCGTATATTTTTATCTATTTTTATTTTACTTACATCGCTTTATGCAAAAGAGCAAAAGAGTTGTTATACCATTCAGCTTCTAAGCGTACCAATCACAACACAGAACAAAACTCTGTTTGACAAGCATAGCTACCCTCAAGAGTGCATCAGCATGGACATAGCAAACAAAATCACTTTAAGATGCGGGTGTTATGAAGATTTTCAAACAGCGCAGGAGCAGCTGCCCCACTACAAAGAGAAGTTTAAAGATGCCTACATAGCAACCTCATACAAATTCAGATTTGAATCCCAATCGATAATTCAACAGACAAAACAAACAGAAGTCAAAGATGAAGAACTAAAATTAATGTTACAGTCTTTTTTGTACACAAATGATTTACAAAATGCTTACAAAACGGCATATCTTGGTTACAAAAAAAATCCTAAGTCATACTATTGGAATCAAAAGATGGCCGAAATTTCAAAATGGACAGGCAGACGGCAAGAGGCCATTAAATATTTAAAATTTATGTACTTCCAAACACACGATCCAAAACTTGAAAAAAAGATTATAGATTACGGACTCGAAGATTATCAGTTTGAAGAAATTGCACCTTTTGTTCGTAGTGAAACAAAAAAGAATCCGAGCAAAGAAAATATTGAAAAAATGGTCTATGTCTATACACAGCTTGGCGAACCTCAAAAGGCGACTGAAGTACTCCATAGCTTTTATAAAAAAAACCCTCAAAAAGTTGAGTATTTAACGCAGGAACTCCAAATTTATATGGATATGGGAGAGTTGAAATCAGCACACAAAATTATACAAGAAATAGAACAAAAGCATCTTTTTACCAAGAACAATGTTAAACTTATCTCTTATTATTACTACCTCCAAAGAGAAATTGAAAAAAGCTACAAAGTTTTGCAGACAGTTGCATACAAAAACGAGTATGACCAAAAGCTTTATCAACTGCAAAGTGATTTAGGCTGGTACCTGCAAAAATACTTAAAAGCAGCTCAGGCTTCAAGAGTACTCATAGATAAAAACGACGGGCGACTTGTAGACTATGAACGTGTAATTTATGCCTATCAGACAAAAGACAGTAAACTAGCAATGCATACTGCACTCAAGGCATATGAAAAATTTCATCTTTCCTACCTGTTTTACACTTTTGCGCAAAGTACGATTAAACATAAAGACTATACTATACTCATGCAGACTATTAAAAAAATTGATACCGCTGACAGTCGAATAACTAAAGAAGCAAATTACTGGCTTGTTAAGGCAGAGGTATATGAACATGTCAACAAAAAAGAAGCGGCCATCCAGGCACTGCATAGAGCCCTGCAGCTTTCTCATAACAGCATTCAGGTCGCACTTACCGCAATCGACCTTTTCTTAAAACTTGACCTTTATGATGAAGCGTCGCTTGTTCTGCAAGATATTACAAAACAAAAAGAACTCTCTCCTGCGCTTTATTTTATTATTGCTTCTATGTACAATACTCTCCATGATATCGATCGTGCATCCTTTTACACAGATAAACTCATTTATGCCAATGATGCTATAACACAAACTATAGAGTTTAAATTTTTACAGATGGAGCTTTACCAGGCACAATTTAGAGAAGGTGCAGCCAAGACAAAAATCAAAGAGATTCTTGCTCTGCTACACAAAGAAGCTCAAGAAAATCCAAATATCATAAGCACAGACAGATATCTACACGATTATCTGCGTGCCCAGCTTTATATCATGCCTGCCGATGAGTTTGAAAAAGCTCTTAAAAGAGCAAAAAAGCATCTTACTAAAGCCCATTATGATGATATAGCCTATGCCTGGGCAACTAAAAACGGTGCATGGGGAAAAGCACATAAAATTTATCTGCAAACTAAAAACAAAGCAATCTGGCTGCAGCTCTCAAATGCACTCGCACAACAAGAACATACTCAAATAGAAAACCTATTGCTTTTACATCTGGCTTCCGCACCCAAAGATGATGCTGCATATGCTGCACAAAATGATGGACAAATCTCCTTGAAACAATCCCTTGCATATGACTCTTTAGATACAAACAATTATAACCAAACAGCTTATATAAATATGCTAAACCTTACAAAAGAGCGGTCAGACTTACTCAGCAGTAAACTCTCATATTACAAACGGGACCCTTTATTGCAAAAGTACTTTGAAGCGAAAAATTCTTTATATATTGACAATGGGCTCTATTTTCTTACTCATTTTGACTATTATCTCAACTCGACTATTAATGAAAATATACTTCTTAACCCGCCTCATAATTCACTCTCTTTAGATATCGGAATTAAAAAAGAATTCGACAGAGGAAATTTTATACTTACTTGCGGGTATGCAAACAGTATGCGTTCATACAACTTTTTTAAGGCTCAGGGCGAATACATCCTTAACAGGTACTTTACACTTAGTACTTCGATATCAAAAAATATCAAAGCTCCCGATGAGTCTACACAACTGCTTCTTGGAGGAAAAAAAGATGTGCTTTCTTTTGGAGTTCTGTATAACATTCTTAACTCGACAACTCTTGAGATCAGATATAGTAGAAACTTTTACAGTTCACAAGATGGTACAGACATAGGTGACAGCCATTACCTCAGTGCTATTTTGAGTTATCAGATAAGAAATGGTTATCCTGACATGCGTGTCGGTGTGTTTGGCGATTATGCAATTTACAATGAGAACAATAGTTCAAAAGGTGTTATTGATAAACTCCAAGACGGGGCATTTAATGTGCTTCCGGGCGATTTTTACAACATTGGTGTCAACTTCTCCTACGGTATGCAAAACAGCAGAATTTATACCCGTGTATGGCGTCCTTACTTTGAAGTGAACACTTTCTACAACAGTGAGCTGAATGTCTTTAGTTATGGTTTCAGCGGAGGATTTGGAGGAAAAGTCTACACTCAAGATCATCTGGTATTGGGAATAGATTACACCAGTGATGTAAGCGGTATTGGCGGAAGCATTTTTGAGCTGTTCCTGCGATACGAGTTTTTATACACTCACTGATTTGTAACCTTCCGGATTTTTTTGCTGCCATCTCCATGTATCTTCACACATCTCTTGGATACCGCGCTTTACTTCCCAGTCAAGCACTTCTTTTGCATAAGAAGGATCAGCATAACACTTGGCAATATCTCCAGGACGTCTCGGTGCTATTTTATAAGGTACTTTTTTACCTGATGCCTTCTCAAAGGCACGCACCATATCTAAAACAGAATAACCCTTACCTGTTCCAAGATTTACAGTAAGAACACCTTGCATCTTTTTCATTTTATCAAGTGCTTTTACATGCCCTTTTGCCAAATCTACTACATGAATATAATCCCTTACACCCGTTCCATCATGGGTATCATAATCATCTCCAAAAACACTCAATTCTTCTCTTTTTCCAACAGCCACTTGAGAGATAAAAGGCATAAGATTGTTTGGTATGCCATTTGGATCTTCGCCTATTGTACCTGACTTATGCGCACCTACAGGGTTAAAGTAACGCAGTAGTATCACTCTCCAACTACTGTCTGCAACATTGAGATCACGCAAAATCTCTTCAATAAAAAGCTTACTTCTTCCATAAGGGTTTGTAGCACTCAGAGGAAAGTCCTCTTTTATCGGTGTAGTATGCGGGTCTCCATAGACTGTTGCTGAAGATGAAAAGACAATATTTTTACAGTTATTTGCTTCCATAACTTCACACAGAGCCACTGTCCCACAAATATTGTTATCATAATATTTGAGTGGTTTTTCAACCGACTCACCAACAGCTTTAAGTCCTGCAAAATGAATAACAGAGTCTATATTATACGTATCAAAAGTCTCTTGCAGTTTTTGTCTGTCTCGTATATCACCTTTGACAAAACTTATTGCTTTACCTATGATTTTTTCCACTCGCTTGAGTGCTTCTTGTGAAGAGTTTGAAAGATTATCATAGACTACAAAATCATACCCTGCTTCACTAAGCTCCACGCATGTATGCGAACCAATGTACCCTGCACCACCAGTTACTAAAACCATATTAATACCTTCTTTAGTTAATTCAGTATATTATACACATAAATAGATTGTAAAAGAGTTAAGTTGAAAACTGTTATTTATTATATTCTGCGTGAGCCGTTACTGCACTTTTTGCTCCTTGGTAGTGTACTCTATCTCATATACTCTACCTTACAACCACAGAGACAACAAAAACAACTTAAAACCGTACAACAATCACGCTTCATTCGTATATCAAAAGAGGAACGTTCTCTTGCTCAAAAACAGTATAAATTACTCTTTGACAAGAATATAAACATTAAAAAAGCCGCGCAAAAGGAACTTTATAAGAAAAAAGTACTGCTCAAAGCTGCCGAAGCACTCAAACTTGCACAAAATGATCCTACTATAGAAAAAATAGTTCTACAAAGGATGTATGCTATTTTAAATTCAAAAGAGAAGCAGACTGAGCCAAGTGAACTGGAGTTAGAGAAATTTTACAAAGAACATCTCAAAGATTATTCAAAAAAAGAGTCTCTTAGCCTTTTTCATATTCATTTTAACAGACTTACAAAAGAACAAACAAAGAGTTTGTATCAACTACTACAAAATATCAACCCAAAAGAGTTAAAACGAAAAAAAGAGACACTTTCTATAGAAGATTTGAACAAAAAGTTTGGAAAATACTTTGCACAACAACTTCTCATTGCACCAAAAGGAGAGTGGCTTGATACAATACAGAGTAAAGATGGTTTTGAATTTGTCTATATAAGTGACTATTCTACAACACAGGCCTATCCTTTTGAAGATGTTGAAGCTCGAGTCTATCGTGACTTTAAAAAAGCCCAACAAAAAGAGAATCTTGATAAAGAGTTTAAACGTCTCTATAAACTCTATCCACAACAAAAAGAGTAGTTATGATAAAATTTTTCATATTCCTTATACCTTTTTTACTCTTTGGGCATCAAAGCGGACTCTCCTATGTAGATATTATTGAAAATAACTCACATCAACTCAATATCACCTATAAAAAACCCCTGCAAGATCTCTATGCTAACAGTATTCGCATCAACTATCCTTCACACTGTCTTACTACGCAAAAAGAGACTCAAGAAATAGAGAATGGTTTTATTATTAACAGATATACAATGCAATGTAGCGACAAAGGACTCTTTGGCTCACGTATCTGGATAGAAGGGCTTTTACGAAATGACAAAGGTGTACTTATTCATTATAAAGGTCCAAAACTTAGCAAAAAAAAGTTGCTTCGATCACATACGCCTTTTATAGCACTAAAAAATAAAAGTTCACAAATCAAGTTTTTTCAATCGTATCTTCACTTAGGCATTGAGCATATACTCTCAGGATATGATCACCTACTCTTTGTGCTTTCTCTTGTACTCCTTGCAAAAAGTACAAAAAAACTACTCTTTGCCATTACTGCTTTTACACTGGCTCACTCACTTACCCTTGCATCAGCCATGTTAGGGCTTGTCAATATGCCTGTTGCATTTATTGAGGCGATGATTGCTCTTAGCATTCTCTTTTTAGCTCGTGAACTACTTAGCCCTCAAGTAACACTCACAAAACAACATCTCTCTGTAATTTCTTTTATTTTTGGTCTTTTACATGGTTTTGGATTTTCAAATGTTTTAAAAAGTATTGGTTTACCACAAGAAGAGTTAGGGCTTTCCTTATTTGCATTTAATGTAGGCATTGAAATAGGTCAACTGCTTTTCATTGCTATTATTATTACTATTTTATCACTTCTAAAGAGACTCTATAAAGGCTCTTTAGAAAAGCTGCAAAAAGTCGTTGTTTATGCCATTGGAGGGACAGCTGCTTTTTGGTTTATAGAGAGGGTAATGCTCTTTTAGCTAGCTACATTCATAGCAAGTTGTGCCATTTTTTGCATATACTCTGTAGGATTTTCTTTCGCCTTAAGTGTTTTTTTCAGCTCATTTATAAAATACTCTTTCGTTCGCTCATCGGCAATATTAAAAGTGTACAGCACCCATTCAATATTTAACGCAATTTTTTCACCGTTTTTTTTCACTCTAAACGTTCTGTATAAATTTACATCTGTATCGGCAATCAAATCCAAAACTTTTGTATAAAATTCATTGACATTCGGATTTATCAGTAAGCGTAATTCTTCTTTAGTAATCTGGGCATCCACATCATCAAGATCTTCTCTGCCTAGAATTAGAGCATCCCCTAAAACAAGCTGCTCTCCTATAAAATAAGGCGTTTTCTTCTCACTCAAAGCATTTGCATCCGTATATATAATATGCTCTTTTAAGCTTGAAAGTTCATCTATTAAAATAGAACTGAAAAAAGTATAAACAGTGTTTGCCGCCATTGTAATATCGAGTTCTTCTACCTTTTGAGTTTTGTTATTTATACTCAGTGCTTTCATTAAAAACAATCCAACAAGATTACATTTACATATGTTCCGGCTTCTAAAAACTTGTCATCTTCACCCGCAATCATCAAAGCAGAATTATTAAGCATATTAGTAAGAATTGCCGAACTCCCGACTTTTTTACCGGTAAAATTCACAAAATATTCACCGTCTTCTACAATAATATTACATGCCGTAAACTCAGTAAACCTGCTTCGTTTTTTAAAATCTTCTTGCAATTTTGCTGCAACTGTTTTGTATGGATTCTCTTTACCCTGCATTTTTGCAATGAGCGGCAGTGCATATAAAATTGCCGTCACCGTAGAAGAATAAGCAAATCCCGGCAATGCCAAAATAAACTTATTAGCGCGTTGTGCTACAAGAATATGACGACCGGGTTTAATGCCAACACCTTTGTAAACAACTTCTGCACCTAAGCGAGGAATAATATCTTTAACAAAATCATAATCCCCGACACTTACACCGCCGGTACTTACCAAAATATCTGCAGATTCCAAGGCATTTTCAAATGTTTTCATAATGGCATCTCTATCATCTGGAGCAGTTCCAAGCTGTAATACTTCTGCTCCGGCTGACTCAAAAAGTGCTGCAAGGGTATAATTATTTGAACTTCTTATTTGTGCAGGATTATCAGAATATTCACCCAAATCAAGGATCTCACTCCCTGTAGCAATAACAGCAACACGAGGACGAAGTGCCACTTTTACCATGACTTGATTCAGTCCTGCCATCACGCCAATTTCGGCAAAACCGATCTTCGTGCCTTTTTTAATAAGAACATCACCTGCTGCGTAACCTTCCCCGACAGGGCGTACCGCATTAGCTCTCTCAACCGGTTCATTAATAGTAATCTTCCCATTATCATAGGTAACATTTTCTATTTGAATCAAAGTATCACTTCCGGCAGGCATCATCGAACCTGTAAAAGTTTTAATAGATTCACCCTCAGACAATACACGTGTTTCATCATGCCCTGCAGGATTATCACCAAGAACAATAAGTTCACCAAGCGCTAAATCGTCATGTTTTACGGCATAACCGTCCATAGAAGCAGTCGGAAACTGCGGGTCATTATATACAGCCGTTATATCCTCTGCCAAAACACGTCCAAGAGCATTGCTTAAAGGTACTCTTTCGTATCGGTGATTATTTACATGTAACAATTCCAACATATTTTGACTTGTCTCAAAAGAGATAAAATCAGTTCCTGTTATACTCATTATTTCGCTCCTAAAATTCCACTACCTTTTATGGCAGTGGAACGATCTTTTGCATACACTCTTTGTCCATTTTTCAAGTCATACTTCCAAATAGGAGCCGATGCTTTGAAATCTTCTACAAACTCATCTATAAACTCTAAAGCAACTCTGCGTTTTGGTGAAAAAACCGCTGCTATGTAAGAAGATTCATGCAGCATGACATCCCCACGTGAATGTGCCATTTTAATAACAGCACCTTTTTGCTTTGCTTTGTCCTGCCAATTGTCAAACCATGACTTTAAAATCGGCTCATATATGTCAAAACTCAGCCCGTCAATCCCGTCTTCACTGCGCACAGTTCCTACAAAAGGAATATATGCACCGTAATTACTTGTTAATTCGGCTTCATACCACTCTTTTAAAATTCCAGGCACATCAAGTGAACCGTCATATAAGCTCAACAAAACTCAACCTCCACAAACTGGAGGAAGCAAAGATATTTTGTCTCCGTTTTTAAGTTCACACTCCAAAGAAGTAACAAGATTATCATTGACTGCTACGGCACAATTATCAAGCCACTCTTTTACTTCTTCATCTTTTTGTAAAATAGCTGCTAATTCATTGAGATTTACAATCTCCAGTTCCAGTGCGTCTTTTTGTATCGGTCCTAAAAATTCTACTCTTACCAAAACAACATCCTCTTTTTTATTCATACAATTATATCTAAGATAAGTTAAGTGCTGTATAATTGCGTATGATTTTTGGAAAAATAGAATATCTCAACCTCCTGCCTTTTCATGTGTTTATAAAACGTTTTACACGAAGTACACAGCAAAAGCTCCTTATGGAATACAAAAAAAATGTTCCTGCAAAAATAAACGATGCCTTTTTAAACAGACGTGTTGATGCCGCATTTATCTCAAGTATTGCAGCAAAAAAAAGACAACATGTAAACCTTGGTATTATCGCAAAAAAAGAAGTGAGAAGTGTCATTGTTATTCCAGGAAATACAGACAAAAAAGATGTGGAATCTGCCTCATCCAATCTCCTGGCAAATCTTTTACATGTAAAGGGTGAAGTTCTTATAGGAGACAAAGCACTACGCTATGCTCTTGCAAATAATGACTATATAGATCTTGCAAAACTATGGAATGAAAAGTATAATTTGCCTTTTGTTTTTGCCCTGCTATGCTATCACAAAGACAAAAGATTATATAAAAAAATAGAAAAAGAGTTTTTAAAAAAAGAGGTGAAAATCCCGCAGTACCTCCTGCAAAAAGCATCAAAAAAGACAAATATTTCGCCACATAATCTAGCTGAATATCTTAAACTAATATCCTACAGGCTTGATTACAAGGCAAAAAAAGGTGTAAAAAAGTTTTATACAGAGGCAAAAAGAGTATAGACTCTTTTTACTCTCATCTCTTTAGATTTTACCGTCTAAATGATCTGCTAATCTTTGGAGTTTAATTTTATAGGCATCCATGTCAAAATCTTTCACACGGGCAACACCGTCTTCTATGGCAGCCTGGGCAACTGCAGAAGCTACATATACAAGCACACGTCTGTCAAACGGAGAAGGGATGATATACTCATGCCCAAATTCCATATCTTCTCGATGATGTGCTTCTTTGACATTTTTCGGAACAGGTTCTTTAGCCAGAGCTGCTAAAGCACGTGATGCTGCTATTTTCATATTTTCAGTTATTTTTGTGGCGCGAACATCCAAAGCACCACGGAAAATTTGAGGAAAACCTAAAACATTGTTTACCTGATTTGCATAATCACTTCTTCCTGTTCCTATTATAATATCAGGACGCACTGCTTTTGCCGTAGGCGGTGTTATTTCAGGATTTGGGTTTGCACAGGCAAAGATTATGGGGTTTGTATCTGACATTGATTGTACCATTTCAGGCGTAATTAAATCAGCTTGAGAGAGTCCAAGAACCATATCTGCATTTTTCATGGCATCTTCAAGTGTTCTATCTTGCGTATCAAGTGCAAAAAGTTTTTTATATTTGTTCAAATCATCTCGACCACTGTGAATAACACCTTTAGAGTCAAGCATCGTTATATTTTTTACACCCAG
Organism: Sulfurimonas sp.; assembly: GCA_027063585.1. Taxonomy (GTDB): domain Bacteria; phylum Campylobacterota; class Campylobacteria; order Campylobacterales; family Sulfurimonadaceae; genus Sulfurimonas. The sequence continues at coordinate 26,504 of JAMORM010000111.1, forward strand.
GGCTTTATACATATTCCCACATGCAATTCCCGCCGCACCTGCACCAATAACTACAACTTTTAAATCCTCAGCTTTTTTTCCACTCATCTCTATAACATTGATAAGCCCTGCTGTCGTTATAACCGCAGTTCCATGCTGGTCATCATGAAAAACAGGAACATTACAAATTTCTTTGAGACGCTCTTCTATCTCAAAACAACGAGGTGCTGAAATATCTTCAAGATTTATGCCACCAAAACTGTCAGCCATCGCAGCCACAATCTTAATAATCTCATCAGCATCTTTGGTGTTGAGTTCTATATCGACTGCATCTACATTCGCAAATGACTTAAACAAAACCCCTTTACCTTCCATAACAGGTTTTCCTGCCAAATGTCCGATATCTCCAAGGCCCAAAACCGCCGTACCGTCACTCACAACTGCTACAAGATTGCCTTTGTTCGTATACTCATACGCAAGGTCAGTATTTTTTTGTATTTCCAAACAAGGATATGCAACACCCGGGCTGTACGCCATCGACAATTCTTCTTGAGTGGTACATGGTTTTGTCAGTAAAGTTCCCGTTTTCCCGTTTGTATCAAATTCACTCTTCGCTTTATGATACGCTAATGACTCTTTTTGAAATGATAATTTATCTGGCATAATTGCATATCCTTATTATTTATATAATAAAATTATATAACTTTATTATAAATATGTATTTAATGACTTATATTTTATTTAAAAAGAGGACACTGTTACCTTTTGAATTATAATATATACCCATAGAATTTTTACGTGATACAAAAACACCGCGACCATTAAATTTTTTGGAATTTCTAAAAATAGTGCTCAATAAATTTGTATCAAAACCATTCCCTTCATCTGTAATTTGTGTTATCGCATATTGAGAAAATAAATTTTTTATTTTATATATTTTAACCGTTATTTTTTTATCACAATCTTTTTCAAGTTCCAAAAGTGTCTGAAAATAAATATCATCTTCTAGGAGTTTATGTTTTGTTTGTGCATCTATTGCTAAATTTCCATGCTCATATGCATTCATAAAAAGTTCATTAAAAGCTAAAGAACTACAGTTTTTAGGACATATATTTTCATACCATTCACTTGCTTTTTCGACATTTTCTAAGCTTGTCTCAAAAGTATATTCTGTCATTAAGGTTTTTTCATTTAATTCCAGTTTATTAATGAATATAAAAGTCAAATCATCTTCTTGTTCTGCAAATTTACTTAAGACATTCTCTTTCATCTCTTCTCTGGTAAAAGAGTTAAGAAAATCATTTTCAATAAAATGATTGTATGGGAAACCTTCATGCGTAATATTTTCAACAATACCGTCACTGTAAAAAAGAAATTTATGAATATTTTGCACTAAATATGTATCTATATTGTAGGTAAACGTCCATTTGCTCATTGGAGGATTATTTGATTTAATTTTTATAATTTGATGTTTATCATCCTCAAGCAAAAAGGGAGGCATTGAAAATTTTGCATAATCTAGCTGTAAAAAACAACTGTCAAATAGAATATAATCAATCGACAACGCTTCTTCATCAAGTAAAATCGGCTTCATAAAGTCCATTGATTCTTTTACAAGAATATCAAGACTAAAACTCTCATGTTGTATCATTTTATCTATAAGATGGTTTACAAACATAGTAACTGCCATTGC
>JAMORM010000112.1 GCA_027063585.1 Sulfurimonas sp.
AAACATTATTCTTTTCATTGATGAAATTCATACGATTGTCGGTGCGGGTGCATCTGAGGGTTCAATGGATGCGGCAAACATTCTAAAACCTGCACTTGCTCGTGGGGAGTTGCATACTATTGGTGCGACGACACTTAAAGAGTACAGAAAATACTTTGAAAAAGATGCTGCATTGCAACGTCGTTTCTTGCCGATTTCTGTGGATGAACCGAGTGTTAATCAGTCACTCCAAATTCTTCGTGGAATTAAAGAGCGACTTGAGGCACACCATAACGTTAGTATTGCTGACAGTGCATTGGTAGCTGCGGCAAAACTTTCAGACAGATATATTGCAGATAGATTTCTACCGGATAAAGCGATAGATTTAATTGATGAAGCTGCAGCGGAATTAAAAATGCAAATAGAGTCTGAGCCGAATGAGCTGAGTGCCGCAAAACGTAAACTTTCAGAGCTTATGGTTGAAAAAGAAGCATTGAAGATGGAAAAAACACCGTCTAATGAGAAACGTCTGCAAGAGATAGAAAAAGAGCTTGCCGATATTGAAGAAAAAGTAAGAAAATTGGAATCTCAGTTCCAAACGGAAAAAGAGGTTTTTGAAAAAATTTCAGCGATCAAAGGTGAAATCGAAGCAAAGCGCCGTGAAGCGGAACTTGCAAAAGGGCGTTCTGAGTTTAACCGTGCCGCAGAAATTGAGTACGGCGAGATTCCAAAACTCATAGAGCAAGAAAAAGAGCTTAATGAGCAATGGGACAGAATGCAGGCAGAGGGAACACTGTTGAAAAACTCTGTGGATGAAGAGTCTATCGCATCAATTGTAAGCAGATGGACCGGTATTCCTGTAAATAAAATGCTTCAAAGTGAAAAAGATAAAATTATTCACGTAGAAGATGAACTGAATAAAACTGTTGTTGGTCAAGAACAAGCTACACATGCAGTTGCACGTGCTATTAAACGTAATAAAGCAGGGCTTAGTGATAAGAACAGACCAATTGGTAGTTTCTTGTTCTTAGGACCTACAGGGGTCGGTAAAACACAAACTGCCAAAACTTTGGCGAAGTTCTTGTTTGACTCCGAGGATGCACTTATAAGAATTGATATGAGTGAGTATATGGAGAAACATGCAGTCTCACGCTTGGTTGGTGCAGCACCCGGTTATGTAGGTTATGAAGAGGGCGGACAACTTACAGAGGCTGTAAGAAGAAAACCTTACTCTGTTGTTTTATTTGATGAGGTGGAAAAAGCACATCCTGATGTCTTTAACATGCTGTTGCAGGTTCTTGATGACGGACGCTTGACAGATAACAAAGGTGTGACTGTTGATTTTAGTAATACTATTATCATTTTGACATCTAATATTGCAAGTGATAAAATTATTACTTATGCAGGAAATCCTGAACTTGAAAGCATGGTTATGGCTGAACTCAAAAAAGCCTTTAAACCGGAATTTTTGAACAGACTTGATGACGTGGTTATATTTAATGCGCTCGGTAAAGAACAAATTAAAGGCATTGTTGATATCTTCTTTAGTGAAATTGTCAATAAAGTAAAAGAAAGAGATATTGAACTTTCTCTCAGCGAAGAAGCAAAAGAGTATATTGCAGAAGCCGGTTTTGATCCGGTATACGGAGCTCGTCCGCTTAAACGTGCACTTTACGAAATCGTTGAAGACCGTTTAGCCGACCTTATTTTAGAAGGTACGGTTAAAGAAGGTTCTCGCGTTGAATTTACCGTAGTAAATGGTGAAGTGGAAGTTAAGGTTTTTTAAAACCTTAAGTTCCAGACTACACTCAACGGCATATTCAACAACATTTAAAAGGTTTAGATTCAAGGCGAATTTTACTTGGTGATACTAGTATCATTAAGTAAAATTTAATGCAGAAGATGAATTTTTTAAATGTTGCCCTTCGGGTGAGAAGATAAGCTATAATCTGCTTCGTTAAAATCTCTTGAAGTACAATAAGTACAACAGCAAGATTTTGCCTTACATCTCATAGCTTATTTTTTCATTGATAATGCCATTGAGTGTGGTCTGGAACTTAACCCCGCTTTAAGTAAAGTTTTTGTAAACTTCCGAACTTAAATCAGATAAGGATATGTCGAATGAAAAGAACATACCAACCACATAATACACCTAGAAAACGAACACACGGTTTTAGAGCTAGAATGGCTACTAAAAATGGTCGTAACATAATTAATCGTCGTCGTGCTAAAGGTCGTAAAAAATTGACAGTATAGGCGGATTTAACACATTGAAACTTCATAAAGAGTTTCAGTATGTTTATAACAAAGGAAAAAATCAGCATTCTCAGAGTGTTGTACTATTTTTTCTTCCTCAACCCGGAGTACGCAAAGTAGGTTTTACCGCTACCAAAAAACTTGGAAATGCAGTGAAACGTAATCGTGCGAAGCGTCGTCTTCGTGCACTTTTTTGTGAATACTCCAATTCTCTTAAAGACGGTACTTATATATTTGTTGCAAAAGCAGCAATATTTGATGCACCTTTTGAAAAACTCACTCATGATTTTAACAAGATATTAACCCGTGCGAAAACTTTTACTTAAGCTTTTATGGCTTTATCAGAAATTTTTTACACTTATCGGCTATGGTTCATGCCGCTATTATCCTACATGTAGCGAATATGCACGAATAAATTTTGAAAATAATTCAATTTCAAGTGCTTTTTACCACTCTTTTACTAGAATACTACGTTGCAATCAATTTTTTGATGGCGGAATAGAGTATCCACTCTTGGATAAGCTTTCTTTAAACCCCGCTAAACTTGAGATTGATGCTATAAAATATTGGCTGGTTCCAAATAAAAAAAACCGCTATTACATCATAAAAAATTTTTTATATAAAGGGTAATTTGTGTTAGACAAAATGTCACCAAACCAAAGATTGATAATCGCTGTAGTATTGTCAATAATTTTTTTCGTAGGATATACTGCGATATTTCCGCCAGAAGAACAAAAAGTAGCAGAGAATGCTAAAATAGAGAACGTAACACCTGCAAAGAAAACGCAAACAGATGTTGCATCACGTGTAGCAGAAGCATCAGGACATGCTGTATCTGAGCTAGAAAAGATGGATAAAAGCACATCCAGTACTATTGTGACAATTACAAACAAGAATTTTATTTTAAAAATAGATACGCTTGGACGTATATCTTCAAAAGAGTTGCTTGAAGAGAAGTTTAGAAATGACGATAATCTGCATGCGCAGGTAATTCCTGAATTTGGAACAAAACCGCTTTTTGTCCGTTTTAGCGATGATACTATAAATGATGAGGCAATAAAAGTTCCTTATACTGCAAGTGTAAATAGTATAGAACTTGGAGAGAAGCCTGTTACGGTTACATTAACACAGCAGTTGTCAAATCTTAGCGTTACAAAAGTATTGACATTTTATGCTGACGGGCATTATGATGCAAAAATTTCAACTTCTAAAGATACCAGACACTATGTTTACCTCGGAGACAGACCGCAGGTTTCTAAAAAACTTATGGCAGTTGCCGGAGCATTAATATATACGGACGATGACGTAACGCATATTATTGAAGACGGCGATGCCGAGGGCAGACAAGTATTTCAGGGTGTGAAGCTTGCATCTTCGTTTGACCAGTATACGGCTATTATACTTTATGGATTTAAAAAAGATACGAATGTTATCGTTGAACGCGGCAAAGACGACAATCCTGTCGTTTATTTTGAAGCGGCAAAAGATGAAAATATTCACGGATATATCGGACCCAAAGAGCATAAGGTATTAAAAGCTATTGATCCTATGCTTACAAATGCTATAGAATATGGTTGGTTTACTTTTGCAGCGAAGCCTCTTTTTGCACTTCTTTCGTGGTTACATGGAATTTTTGGTAACTGGGGATGGGCAATTATTGCCCTTACAGCTATTATAAGAATTGTTCTTTATCCTTTGACATACAAGGGTATGGTTTCTATGCAAAAGATGAAAGAGCTTGCACCAAAGCTTAAAGAGTTAAAGGAAAAATATAAAAAAGATCCGCAGCGTTTAAATGCGGCAACTATGGAAATGTATAAAAAGCATGGAGCGAATCCTTTAGGTGGTTGTTTACCTATGATCTTACAAATCCCCGTATTTTTTGCACTCTATCGTACTCTTTTGAATGCGGTTGAACTTCAAGGTGCACCGTGGATTCTTTGGATTAATGATCTTTCGCGTATGGATCCGTATTATGTATTACCGATTTTAATGGGTGCATCAATGTTTATACAACAGCGTATGACACCGAATAATTTTACAGATCCTATGCAGGAAAAAGTATTCAAATACCTTCCTGTAATATTTACATTTTTCTTTGTAACATTCCCTTCAGGACTGGTTCTGTACTGGTTTACAAATAACCTTTTCTCAATTGCACAGCAGTATATTGTGAATCAGCAATTTAAAAATGCTAAAGATGCAAAAGCGGCAATTGAAAAAAATAGCGAGAAATAAAAATGATTAAAATTGAAGCAATAACATTAGAGGGTGCATTTAAAGATGCAGCCAGTGCATTGGATTGCTCTGTGACCCAACTGGCTGTTGAAGTAGTGCAGTCTCCAAGTAGTGGGTTTTTAGGCCTCTTTAAGAAAAAGGCCATTATTGTTGCAACAATAAAAAATGAGCCTATTCAAGAGAAAGAAGAAGCAAAAGAAATTGTTCATCCGAAAATTGAGAATGTTGAAAAACCTGAGAAAATTGTAGAAGAAAAACAGCCGACGCATACAATACTCAATGATACTATTATGCCGACTTCATTTGTGAGTGATCAGGATGAAGATGAATTAGAAGAAGAGCTGGCAAGCGGGCTTGATTATACGGCAGATTATGATGACGAATATGATGATGTAGATGAAGAATCTGTATCAAGCGTTGACATTCAATCAGTGGTAAAAGAGGTAAAAGAAGAGATTAATAAACTTTTTGAACTTATATGTTTTGAAATTGATAAAATAGAAGTCTCGGCTTACGATAAAGAGACTCTGCTTATAGAGTTCAAAGGTGAAGACGCTGCACTTTTAATTGGTAAAGAAGGCTACAGATATAAAGCACTTTCCTATATGATATTTAATTGGATTAATACAAAATATGATCTACAGCTTCGTCTTGAAATAGCAGAATTTTTGAAAAATCAGGAAGAGTCCGTTGCAAGATATTTGGCAAATGTATATGAAAATATAGACAGAGACGGACGAGCACAAACAAAAATACTTGATGGTGTTTTGGTTCAAATTGCGCTCAAAGAGCTGCGTGAACACTACCCTGATAAGTATGTTGTTATCCGCTCTACTAAAGACGGACTTAAATATATAATCGTAAACGATTATCATAACAATTAAATTATGAATGAGACCATAGCCGCCATTGCAACAGCCAATGGTGTTGGCTCTATCGCAATTATACGCTTAAGTGGTGAGAGTGCTTTAGAAATTGCCAAAAAGCTTACATGTAAAGAAAACTTCACACCCAGACATGCAACACTTACAAATATTTATGATGCTAAAAATGAGCTTATTGATGAAGCTATTGTCATTTAT
>JAMORM010000113.1 GCA_027063585.1 Sulfurimonas sp.
TGCCTGTGAGTATATGACAGGCGGTGTGGTTGTGATTCTTGGACGTACAGGTATTAATTTTGGTGCCGGAATGACAGGTGGTGTAAGTTTTGTTTATGATGAAGATCATAATTTTATAGAAAATGTTAATGGTGAACTTGTTGAGGCCGTAAGAATTGATACAGATGAAGGTGATGAAGCAAGACATTATTTAAAACGTTTACTTAAAGATTATTTAGTAGAGACAAAAAGTCAAAAAGCACAGGATTTACTTGAGAACTTTAGAGTAGAAGTAAGAAACTTCTGGCTTGTAAAACCTAAAAATTTAACAAAACTACCTCTTAACCTAGAGAACGGAGACTAAAATGCGTGAATATTTAAATACTGAAAGAATTGAACCGGCAAAAAGACTGGTTGTTGACAGAACCAAAGATTTTGGTGAAATTTATGAAGTCTTCGACAAAGATGAAGCGGCAACGCAAAGTGAGCGATGTATTCAATGTGGAGATCCGTTTTGTTTAAATAAATGTCCTTTACATAATTATATTCCTCAATGGCTCAAATCAATTGCTGAAAAAGATTTGGAATTTGCATTTAAACTCTCCAACGAGCCTTCTCCCTTTCCTGAGGTAATGGGAAGAGTCTGCCCGCATGACAGACTTTGCGAAGGTGATTGTACTTTAAATGACGGTCACGGAGCTATTACTATCGGCTCTGTTGAAACACATATCACAGAAGCCGGATTTAAAGCAGGGTACAAACCTGAATTTCCGGGTATAACGACTGATAAAAAAGTAGCTGTTATAGGGAGCGGACCTGCAGGACTTTCAGCAGCTACTTATCTTTTACGTTCAGGTATAGCTGTTACGATGTATGAAAGAAGTGACCGTGCAGGCGGACTTTTAACCTATGGTATTCCAAACTTCAAGCTTGATAAAAAAGTCGTTGAGAGACGTGTAAAGCTGCTTGAAGAAGCAGGTCTAAAACTTGTGTTAAACAGTGAAGTAGGACGTGATATAGATTTTGAGACTATAGCAAATGAACATGATGCAATGTTCATCGGTGTCGGTGCTACAAAAGCTAAAAGTGCTGGAATTGCAGGTGAAAATGCTTCAAATGTTTATAAAGCCATGGATTATTTAACTAATATTCAAAGAAAAAACTTCAATCAATCTTATGATAAAAAATTCGATTTTAAAGATTTAAATGTTGTTGTCATCGGTGGTGGTGATACGGCTATGGATTGCTTAAGAACTGCAAAACGTGAAGGTGCAAAGTCTGTTACATGTTTGTATCGTCGTGATGAGAAAAATATGCCTGGAAGTAAAAAAGAGTATAAAAATGCGATGGAAGAGGGTGTCGATTTCACATTTTTAGCTTCTCCAAAAGAGATTATTTTAAATGAGCAGGGACGTGCCGTAGCGGTTGAAGTTGTTAAAACAACTTTAGGCGCAAAAGATGAATCTGGACGTCAGCGTATGGAAGAAGTGAAAGGCTCTGGGTATAGAGTTAATGCCGATGTAGTTATAATGTCACTTGGATTTGATCCCGTTGTTCCAGCGTTTTTGGCTGAGAATGGTATAGAGACAAATTCATGGGGTGGGATTATTGTAAATGAAGAGACGCATGAAACGACTACGTCCGGTATATATGCCGGCGGTGACTGTTTTCGTGGTGCCGACTTGGTTGTAACGGCAGCCTTTGACGGTCGCGAAGCAGCAAGAAGTATGATAGACTCTTTACTAAAATAATTTATATATATTTACTCATTTTTAATGGGTAAATATATTTTTCTTCTATAAAAATATTTCAAAAATTCTTTAAAATAAGCATTTATTTGATATAATAAAGCCTATTTATATAATTTAAGGATTTTTTTTGAATTTACTCAACCTTTTTACAAAAACATTTGATAATAAACAACCCGAAAAAGCTGAAGCAGGTTCTCACTGGATAAAATGTAAATCATGCCACTCTTTAATGTACTATAAAGAAGTTGAAAACCAAAATTATGTATGTCCTAAATGTGGATATCATATTCGTATAGGCGTAAAAGAAAGATTAAAAATGCTTGCAGATGAAGGTACATTTGTGGAGTATGACGAGTCACTTGAACCTGTTGATCCACTGAAGTTTGTTGATAAAAAACCTTATAAAAAAAGACTTGAAGAGGCTTATGCAAAAACAGGCCGAAAATCATCCGTGGTAAGCGGTGAATGCAAAATGAATGGTGTTGATGTAGAGCTTGTTATTTTTGACTTCGCTTTTATGGGCGGTTCATTAGGATCAGTTGAAGGTGAAAAAATTGTCCGCGCGGCTGAGAGAGCTATTGAGAAAAATCATGGTTTGATTATTTTAAGTGCTTCGGGCGGTGCAAGAATGCAGGAATCCACTTTTTCACTTTTACAAATGAGTAAAACATCTGCAGCTTTAGCAAAACTTTCAAATCATAGACTGCCTTTTATATCAGTGCTTACAGATCCTACAATGGGTGGAGTGAGTGCATCTTTTGCAAACCTTGGCGATATAATTATAGCCGAGCCAGGTGCTTTGGTCGGTTTTGCAGGGCAAAGGGTAATAGAGCAGACTATCGGTTCAGAACTTCCTGATGGATTTCAAAGAGCTGAATTTTTACTTGAACACGGCTCTATAGACATGATTGTAAATAGAAATGAGTTGAAAAAAACTCTTTCTGATATGCTTACTCTGTTAAAAAAAGACTAGTATGAGACTTTATGCGTTATGTGACCAAGATATGCTTAATGAGAAAGAAATTTCTCTTGAGACATTTTTAGATATTGCAAAATCACATAATGCAGAAGTTATACAATATAGAAATAAAAATGCAGATATTGCTTTTATAAAAGAGCAGTTAATTAAAATAAGACGACAGTATGACGGTTTTTTAATAGTCAATGATGCGTATGAACTAGTAGAGTTTTGTGACGGTGTTCATGTTGGACAGGAAGATTTAAAGAAAATTGATGAAGATATATCAAAAGCAGTTAAAATTTTGCGCAGTGTCATTAAAGAAGATAAAATTCTAGGTATCTCAACACACAACGAACAAGAAGTACTTCAGGCAAATACGATGGATTTAAACTATATCGGTTTGGGCGCTTACAGAAATACATCTACAAAAAAAGATATTATAAATGTTCTTGGTAAAAATCTTGATACTATTGCGGCAAAATCAAAACATCATGTAGCAGCAATAGGCGGTGTAAAATTGTATGATAAATTTGAGCATGCTGTATATAATGTCATAGGAAGCGGTTTACTTAAATGAATGTAGAAATTGTTTCCATCGCAAAAAAAGAAAAATCATTATATGACCCATTATATAAAGATTTGACAAAAATGATATCACGATTTGCAACAGTCAAAGATACCGAAATTTATTCAAAAGATGTAACAAAAGCACACACAATTTCCCCACAGGCTGCTCAAAAAGCATATACCAAAGCTTTAGAAGCTTATATTGGGAAAGATTTCTGTATAACTTTGCATCCGGATGGAAAATTAGTTGACAGTTTTGAATTCAGTAAGCTATTAAATGATAAAATGAGCGTGAAATTTTTTATTGGTGGGGCTTATGGTTTTGAAAAAGATTTTTTAGACAAAAGCAACGCTGTAATTAGTTTGGGCAAAATTACAATGAGTCATAAAATTGCCAAGGTAGTTTTGTTAGAACAGATATATAGAGGTTTTTCTATATTGAGTAACCATCCATATCATAAATAAAAGGGAAGTATACGTGCAAGCAAGTGAGTTAAATTATTTTAAAGACATATTACTAAGTCGTAAAGAACAGATTGAGAAGAATATTAATGGTGTGAGTACAGAGCTTAGTGAATTAAATACCTCTGACTTAAATGATGAAGGGGATCATGCTTCGGCAAATAATAATTCTATGGTAGAAAGTGCTATAATAGAGCAACAGAAAAAAGAGTTAAGTGAAATTGAAAAAGCGATTTCTAAAATTACAAACGGTGGTTACGGTATTTGTGAAATGTGTGAAGATGATATAGGCTTTCAAAGATTAAAAGTGAAACCTCATGCTGTTTATTGCATTGACTGTAGAGAAATCGTAGAAAAATCTAAATAAAGGATTGGAAAATGTATATTAAAAGGTACACAATAGCTGCATTGGTCTGGATAGGGCTTGTCGGTTGGTATGTCTATGCATATGTAACACAAGAGAGTATGAGTATTGACTTATTTGGTATTCCTATGCCGTCCTTATCAGTTGCTTTATGGGTAATTATTCCGATTTTTATCTTGTATCTGGCTAGTGTTGCCCATATGACATTTTATTCTATGATAGGTAATTTTAGATTACGCAAATATGAAAAAGATTATGAGAAACTCATTAATGCCGTTGTTGATGCTTATCTCGGTAAAAAAGAGCGTAATTACAGCTTTAAAACTGATAGATATAGACTGTTGGGAACATTATTGCAAAACAGCATCATATATCCGACCGATGATATGATAGGAAAAATAGATGATGAGAAAATTAATACAGTTTTAAAAGTAATTCAAGATATAAAAAATGGTGAAGTTGCTGACTTAAAACCGTACAATTTACCATCTGACAATGAATTAGTTATACAAAATGAAAGAAACAGATATAAAAAAGGTCAAATCACTGCAGAATCTATTTTATCAAACTGCACCAAATATGATGACTCTCTTTGTAAAGAGGTCTATGTCGATTATGTAAAAACAGCATCGTTAAACGGCATAAAAAAATATAAAGGCTTTTTGACAAAAGAGGCATTACATGTAATTCTATCTAGAATTAATGCTGATGAGAACACTTTGGAAATAAGCAATGAAGAGCTTATTGATTTATTTAAAAAATTAGACTTAAGCAAAAAAGATTATATTGAAATTTCATCTATTCTTTCTAAAGGTGGAATGATTCCGGAACAAAGAATGAGACTTTTTGAGATTTTATCCGATGAAGATGAAGATGCGATGGATGCTTATTTATATACGCTTTATGATTTAGAGATGATAGCGCCTGCCAATGCTATACTTGATAATTCTCAGCCAAATGAATATCAAAATTTCAAAGCTTACCGCGCATTGAAAGAGTGTGGTAAAAACTTTAGTATTGATATGTTCATATAATAATGAAAGAAAATCTCTCCTTTGATAAGCCTTTGTATGTCTTAGCTCCATTAGCGGGCTTTACTGATCTTCCTTTTAGAAGTGTGGTGAAAAAATTTGGAGCAGATTTAACAGTGAGTGAAATGTTAAGTTCAAATGCATTGGCTCATGGTTCGAAAAAGACTCTGCATATGCTTGAAAAATCTCCTTTGGAAGATCCTTATTCTGTTCAAATTGCCGGTGCTGATGTTGCTATAGTGCGAACTGCTGTTGAGATTTTAAATGAGCAGGAAGGAATTGATATTATTGACTTGAATTGTGGTTGTCCTGTTCCAAAGGTTGTCGGACACGGCAGTGGAAGTTCCCTTCTGCTAAATCTTCCATTAATGGG
>JAMORM010000114.1 GCA_027063585.1 Sulfurimonas sp.
AATAACCGCAATACGACTGTTTGAGTGAATATATGAGTTTAATGCTTCATCCGGTGCCGCTGTAAGCGTACCAAAACGGCGAACTTCGATTTTTTCCCCGATTTTGGTGACAGTTTCAGTAAATTTAGCACCAAAGTCACTAGCCATAAGTGCATCAACATCAGCAGGCTGATTATTATAAACTTCCTCAGCAGTATCTTTTACAAGATTCTGGAAACCTTCATTTTGTGCAACGAAGTCAGTTTCAGAATTTACTTCAACAATAGAAGCTTTAGAATTGTCATCAGCCATCTTCAGTCCAACAAGACCTTCAGCTGCAACTCTATCTGCTTTTTTAGCTGCTTTTGCAATTCCTCTTTCTTTTAAAAGCTCTTTTGCTTTTTCCATATCGCCGTCAGCTTCAACTAAAACTTTTTTACAATCCATCATTGGTGCGTCTGTCGCTTGACGCAACTCTTTTACCATTGCTGCTGTAACTGCTGCCATAATTATGCTTCCTCTGTAGTTTTTTCTTCTGTTGCCGCTACTTCAGTTGCCGGAGCTTCTTCCGTTGCTGCTTCTTCAGTTTGTTCTTCTTCTGCCGGTGCATCGCGAAGTGCTTTTCCTTCATTGATAGCCGCTGTCATTTCACGACAAAAAAGCTGAATAGAACGAATAGCATCATCATTACCAGGAATTGGGTAAGTGATAAGATCCGGATCACAGTTAGTATCAAGTGGAGCTACAACTGGAATATTAAGACAACGAGCTTCTAAAACTGCGATGTGTTCTTTTACAGCGTCCACTACAAATAACATATCAGGAAGTTTTTTCATATTACGGATACCACCGAAATATTGTTCAAGTTTATCTTTTTTTCTAGAAAGCATTAATGCTTCTTTTTTCGTTAAAAGATCAATTTGTCCGTTTTCTTGCATTTCAGTAATAACATCAAGTTTACGAATAGACTTTTGAATAGTCGGGAAGTTAGTAAGCATACCACCTAACCATCTGTTGTCTACATATGGCATATTACAAGCAATTGCCGCTTCACGTACTGAATTACGAGCTTGTTTTTTTGTACCGACAAAAAGAATAGTTTTGCCTTCTGCTGCCGCATCCATAACGATTGTATATGTATTACGGAAATAACGTAAAGTTTTTTGTAAATCTATAATATAGATATTTTTACGAACACCAAAGATGTATTTTTTCATTTTTGGGTTCCAACGACGTGTTTGGTGTCCGAAGTGTACACCACATTCTAAGAGGTCTTTCATAGTTACCATGGGGTAATCCTTAAAGGTTTTATTTCAAACCAGAAATTTGTCAGTTGGCTTTGGTAATGTCGAACAATTATCCGCTAAAAAACGGGTTGCACTGACTTTTGACACATACCTGTTAATATTTTCTCAACTTACATGTAAGAAAGAAAAATCTGCGAATTATACTCAAATTTTATTTAAAGATAGCTTTTGTTTTAATTTACTAATAATATAGATAAGCTACTGAAATATAATAAATATTTATAGTAATATATAAGATATTTAAAACTATCTTTATATTTAATAATGTATAGTATCACAGAAATAACACAAAAAAGGGACAAAATGAAGAAGCCTCTCCTCCTCTCATTAGCAACTATTGCTATACTGGGAACGACAAACCTAAGTGCAGAATCAATGTATGACCAATTTCAAGCTATGAAACTTGAGATGCAAAAAATGAAAAAAGAGCTTGAAGAACTCAAAGCCAAGCAACATACGGTAGTAGCCGACAAAGCAGATGATGATGATGAAGACGAAGCTTCATCCGATGACAAAAAAGTAGCTTCAGCCGATAACGAAGAAGATGATGATGATGAGGAAATGACGGTAGAGGAGCAGCTTGCTGATATTCAAGACAGTATTTCAAACCTGAATAAAAACACGAATGGAAATCATCTTAAACTCGGTGTCGATTACAGATTTGCTGTTGATAATTTACATTATAAAATGGCAGACGGCAGCACACAAAAGAACAATGCTTTTATGACAAACAGACTTTGGATAAATATGAACTGGGCAGCCACAAAACACTTGAGTTTTACGGGACAACTCGCTTATAACAAAGCTTTTGGCGCAAGAAGCGGTGCTAACACAAATAATGGATACGAAACATTTGACTGGATAGCAAATGAAAATGCTTATAATGATACACTCAGAGTACGTTCTGCATACTTTTTTTATAAAAACGATACTTTTATGGGCAGCGATGTGCCTTGGACATTCAGTATAGGACGCCGCCCATCAACAAACGGACATCTTGTAAATTTAAGAGATGATGATCGTGCAGCTTCACCGATGGGACATACCATAAATGTTGAGTTTGACGGTTTAAGCTCAAAATTTGCACTGGAAAATGTAACCGGTGTAGACGGCATGTATGTAAAACTTTGTGCCGGTCGCGGTATGAGTAATGCGGCACCGAGATTTAATTCGGCACCTTATGCAGATACAACTGATAATACTGCTATCGATTTACTTGGTTTGATTTTTACACCTTGGAGCGACGGACAGTACACTGTTAATTCCCAATACTATTATGCAGGAAACTTAATTGATGTCGTCAATCCAAATGACCAAAGTCAAGGTTTTCAAACAGTCGGAAATATGCATGCAATTACAGCGAACTTCATTGCAAACGGAATCGGTGACGGTATCAACGACTTTTTAGATGATACAATATTTTTCATTAGTGCTGCTATGAGCATAACAGATCCCGACAACGGACAGAGTATGCTCGGCAGCGCAATTAATGAAAGCGTAAAAGGTTACTCGGAGTGGGTTGGAGTTCAATACCCTTCACTTATCAGCGAAGAGGGACGCTGGGGACTTGAATATAATCACGGTTCTAAATACTGGAGAAGTATGACTTACGGTGAAGACACGAACATAGGTTCAAAACTTGCAGCGCGCGGGGATGCATATGAGGCATATTTCACGGAACCGTTAATTGATGACATTTTATCATTGCAAATTCGTTATACTTATATAGACTATAAATATGCGGGAAGCAATGGATTCTTTGGAAGTACATCAGGCGCTTCAACTTTAATTTCAAATACGATGACAGGTGCTTCTAACTATGTAGATAGTGCACAAGACATCCGCTTCTATCTAAGATACAGATACTAGTCTTCTAGTATCTCTTTGTCTGGTTCGCCCAGATAAAAACCCTGCACACGTTCAATATCAAGCGATTTGACTATTTCAAATACTGCTTGATTATGAACAAATTCTGCCACAATAACTAAATGTAATCTCTTAGCAAAATCCACAATTGTTTCAACAACTATCAATGAATTTTCATCTGTCTCAAGATTTTTGATTAGACTGCCGTCAATTTTAATGTAATCAATATCAAGTTTGAGAATATGCTCAAAACTTGAATAACCTGAGCCGAAATCATCTATAGAGATTTTACATCCGAGTCGCTTCATACTCAATATAAATGATGAAACCTCTTCATAATTTTCAATTCCCTCTGTTTCGAGAATTTCAAAGACAATTTTATTACTTACATCATATTTTTTTACGCTCTTTTGAATGTATGCAACTATATCTACATCAAGTATATCGTTTATAGAAAGATTGACGGAAAACGTTGTATCTCTGTACTGAAAATATTGGCAACTTTTTTCAATCATTATTTGAGTTAATTGAGGGTAGAGTTTACTCTTTTGTGCAATTGTCAAAAATTTATACGGACTTATAACCGAACCGTCGGTATCGATGAGGCGGATTAAGCACTCATAACTTACAACTTTTTGTGTTTTTGCATCAAATATAGGCTGGAAGTAAGGCATGATTCTATCTTCTTTGATGGCACTTTTTAGTTTTTTTACCCATTCCATATTTTCTTTATACTCTTCTTGTATATTTAATTTTTCATCGTACAGTAAAAAGTATTTTTTTTGCTCTTTGGCAAGTTTGAGTGCAATATCTGCTTTTTCAAGCATTGCATCTTTCTCCATAGTACCACCAAAAGTGACTCTTATATAAATTTCACTCTCTTCATACTCAAAAACCATCTTTTCAATCTCTTTTGTCAAACTGTTTACAATTTTCATAAAAGTTCTAACTGACGGCTTTTGTTGAAAAAACAGAGCAAATTCATCCCCAGAGAGACGACAGAGATAAATATTTTTCTCATCTTTAAGAAAATTTTGCAACTTTTTTGCAAATTCTTTTAAAACATAATCCCCTGCATTTTGTCCGTAAAAATCATTTATCTCTTTAAAATCATCAATATTTAAAATCAGTAATGCACTCTCATTTTTTACTTCTTTGATTTTTTTAAAAAGTTTTCTTCTGTTTGGTAACCCTGTCAAAACATCTACAAACAACTGCTCACGCAACTCTTTGGTTTTCTTGCTTACTTCTGCTTCTAAATAGCTGTTTATATCTTTTTGTTTCCTTGCATAATCAAATACTTTTTCCTGCATCTCATGCAAAGCTGAGAGAATTAACGCAATTTCATTATTTTGTTTCATAGGCTCTATTGCAAGTCTTTTCTCCGGAGAAAAACCTCTTAAAAGTCTTGCAACTCTTCTTAACGGTTTTAATAAATTTTCTATATACACACTAAGCAATACAAAAATTATCAAAAGTATTACAAGTATTAGCACAAGTAAATTTGTATATTTATGCATGAGCTGTTCATAATTATGATTTGAATAATTTAAGACAATCGTCCCTATTTTCTTTTTTGAATTTGGCTGGAAGATATCTTTTTTAATTGTAAAAAGACTTTCGTAATTATTTTTAGCATGAATTTCCGCAACTTCTTGTTGCTCTTTTAAAATTTTTATAGATAAAATATCTTCATTTTGCAGCAATTGTTCAAGTATATTCTGAATTTTATTTTCCATTCCCAAGTAAATGTCTATAGCTATCAATGGTTCTATGGTTTTTACTATGAGGGTTGCTTTTTGCAGTTCTACATTATAAAAAGCTTCTTTGTTTATTTTTTCAAATGCAAAAAAAATCCCCACAATTGTAAGAATGGAAACTATAAGAATAGAACTCATAATACGAAATGAAAGTGATTTAAATTTTATTAGTTTCATATAATAGTTCCTGTTTACTTACCTGCTTTTCTTTATTTTACCATAAAACATAAAATTAAATACCGTTTTTATCTATAAATTTTACCATAGGAAGTAAGGAATCAATAAAATCAATATTTTTTGCATGAAGATATTTATTGTTAAGATAAAGTATCGTAGATTTTTCTATCATTAAAGATAATACCAAACCATATTTTAAATTGTTTACATCATAAGAAAAACTGACGATTCCTTTTAAAAAGGCAATATCTGCAGCTTTTTTAATATTGTCTGTTGATGATTTTAAGACATATAAAGCTGATGCTTCGGTATTTGGCGAAAGATGAGAAAAATCCACTAAATTTATTTTATACGGGTACTTACCAAAATGACCT
>JAMORM010000115.1 GCA_027063585.1 Sulfurimonas sp.
ATTTAGCCGGAATAGTTTTTTTAGTTTTTTTATTTTTACTCATACCGGTATCCATCGGATGCATAACCATAAAACTTACTTTTACTATTTCACCGTCTTTATATTTCTTAGGTTTGATTTTAATCAATGATTTTCTTTTGTCTGCCATTTTAATATCCTCTTATTATTATTTTTTTTTCTTAGTTTCATATGGCTAAGATCAACCACAACCACCAATAGTTACTTTAACACTTTGAGAAGCTGTTAAAAATTCTCCATTGCTTAATTCTACTAAAGCAGTTACGTTTTGTGTGCCACCAAGTTTAATACGAGTCGCAAACATTGCTTTACCATTTGCAGGTGTCAAATATACATCTATACAACGTGCATTCGAGTTTTTTCCAGTTAAAATATGAATAGCTTTAACATAGTTACTCTCAGTCATTGGAGAATCAACCGTTACAGTAACTGGAACAACTGCACCGTTTTCAGCAATTTCTGGAACTTTTAATTTTACTTTTTTTGAAGGTTTAGGAGTTTTCCCACCTGTTATTGTTTTTACAGCCGTATCATAATCCATCTTGTTTGGACCTGTCGGCTTCGCACTACCGGCAAAACTCATTGATGGAAGAACGGCTGTTACTGCAGCTGCTGTACCTAGTTTTTTGAAAAAATCTCTTCTTTGCATAGTTTAAATTCCTTTAATTATTTTGGAGCGACAATATATGATGTAATATCACATATTTCTCTCGGAGTGAATAACTTTGTTGTTAAGTTAATGGTCATATAAGTATCCGGATTGTCAACACGTGCATCAGCAATTTTTTGAAAAACAAACTGATTGTCTCTTGCACCACTATTTATAAAGTTCTCTCTATAATCAGTGAGATCAGGACCGATATTACCCGCACCTTTTGCACCTTCAATATTATGACAGGCTACACAGTTTCCATATTGCTTTGGCTTTCCATTCTTAGTTTTTTTACTCAGACCTTTAGGTGGAGTTTTCTTTGCTTTTTTTCCATTTAAATTATGAAAAATATACTCACCTCTTGCTATTGCGTCAGGGTCTGTTGTTACACAACCAGCAGGCATTGTATATACTTTTGGTGGTGCTAACAAATCTTTTTCTATCAGCTTACTCGCATCTGGGTGCGTTATAACTTTGCTATAATCAGTAGCAAATAATGAAACACCTACAAGTAATGACATCATAACAGTTTTCTTCATTCTCGTTCCTCCTATTTGTTTTATGGAGTAAGTTTAACTGTTCAATGTAAAATTTATGTAAAATCAGTTTTATTTATATTTAATTTTCGTTTTTAGGAGGGAAAGTGTAGATAAATAGACTACCTTGTTTTGGTAGAGACTCTATATGAAGTTTTATATTTTCTTTTTCTATAATTGATTTAACAATATTAAGCCCTATTCCAAAGCCGCCTTTACTGCTGTTTTCTCTATAATAACGACTGAATATTTTTTCAACTTTTTCGATACCGACGCCATAATCTTTAAAACTCAAATGACATTTTTCATTTTCCTTATAGAGAGTAATATCAATATTCGAATTTTCATAAGAGTACTTTATAGCATTAGATATATTATTATCTATAAGACGTTGCAGCTCTTTATCATTCATATATATAATGCCACACTCCTGTATTGAGGCATTTATAATAATATTTTTCATCCGTGCCACTTCATTAAAGTATTCTATACGCTCTTTAAGAAACTCACTGAGTTGAATTTCTTTTTTCTCATGTTCCAAGCGTTCATGTTTTATTAGGTAATCCATGTCATTATAGATATTTGAAAGTACTTTTGCAGCTGCTTTCATTCTTTGCATATATTTATTTTGTTCATTTTTTCTGTTATAGAGGTCAATATTTACATTTATAATAGAAAGCGGTGTATTGATTTCATGCATCGAATCTTTTATAAAATTATCTAACTGTTTGTTTATTCTTTGAAAGGGTTTTGCAAAGCTTCCTAAAAAAAAGAGACTGAGTATAAAAACAAAGACAACAATAGTAAAAAGAATAATAAATACTTTTTCATATACAGGAGCATAAGATATTACATTTTTCAGTATAAGATATCTCGCACCAAAATATCTGTTTTTTGGCAGCTTGACAATAAGATAAGCATCATTGCCGTCCAAATAATACCCATCTTTAAAATAGTTAATAGGTGTTTTTATTAATGTGAAAATCGGATGAAAACTTTCATCATAGAGACCTGATTTAAATGTTTTAAATCTTGGATATTCAAAAAATTCATCATTTTGATTAAACTCCTGCATTGCTTTTACGACTAAAAGAGATTTTTCTTTTAAGAACAACTCATTTTGAATCGAATGAATATTTTTCATATATACAAAATAAAAAAACAGAGGCGTAAGAAGAATAACCGTAATTAAAGAGGTATAAATAAGCGCATATTTTGCCGAGTATTTATTATCTTTCAATAATATATCCTAAACCGCGTCTATTTTGTATGATACTATCGGGAAGTTTCTTTTTAAGGTTATTCAACTGCACTCTGATTGTAGCCGGTTCAACATATTCTCCCCACACTTCATCTTGAAACATCTGCGTGGAGACGACAGAGTTTTTATGTTTTATCAATACTTCGAGCAAATCTTTTTCTGTCTTTCTTAAAATAATCTCTTCATCATTCTGTGTTAATTTACTTGTTTTTAAGTTATACAGCAGACTACAGCCAAGTTCAACGGAATTACCGTCATTTTTGAGATGACTTGCTATTGCCTGATCTATGCGTAATTCAAGTTCTTCGAGATCAAAAGGCTTGCGGATATAGTCACAGCACCCTCTTTTGTATCCCTCTTTTAAATCATCCACATCTGTCATAGAAGTTAAAAATATAGCTGGTATTGTAATCTCATCAGCACGTATTTTTTTTAAAAGTTCAAACCCGTTTAATGATGGAACATTTACATCCAGAAGCAGTAAGTCGTATGATTTGTCATATACTGCATCATAAGCATCTAGTCCATCCATTATACCATCTACTTCATACCCTAAATCTGTTAAAAACTCTTCTATACTAATACGTAAAGAGTACTCATCTTCCAAAAGTAAAATTTTCATTTAATTTTCCCGTCTATTTTTTTGACTATTTTTCTATCTAACATCATTTGAATCAACTCATCTTTGGAATATTTGTCAAATTTTTCATACGCTTCATCTAAAAAGAGCTGTCTGTCCTCTTTGTCGATAACATCTTGTAAATATACCATTGATTTTGCACTGTAATCTTTATATATATTGTTTTCATACTTTTCTTCTTTGCTAACATCATATAAACTACTTCTCGTGACATTAATCAAAAAAGAGATGTCATCTTCGGGATTTCTAAAATAATCCAGGTACCTTTTTGGCAATACAAATACAAATCCGCCTATTATCTTACCGTTACCGTCCTTCATATTTTCATAAAAAATATATTTTTTGTTAGCATAAACAACACCGTTCAGTTTTAGTTCTTTAAAATCTATATGATTGAGTGTACGTAAATGGGCATAGTTATAATTTCTGTTTGAGAGCACATATTCATCAATAGTTAAATTTTCCATCATTAAAACAGCTGTATCTGTATGTTTTACATCAAGTAAAACATATAAATCCACACCCATTGAACTAAAAAAATCTGTAATTGATTTAAAAAAAGAGATGACTTCTACAAAACCTAAAAAATTACCATTTTTATATATGGGTACTGTTGCTTTTATACCCAAACGCCGTCCTATTTCTATGGAAGTACGAGGATTCGTATGTGTGTTAAAATATTTTAAATCTAACCTGTAATCACCTATAGGCATACCAGCATAAATATCATCCCAACTTCTTGCAAATATATTTAGCTCTTTAGTAATAATTTGCGCACGCATGCGTACTCCGGTATTTTCCTGAATCGATTTGGTAATATTATCAAGAATTTTATAGCCTAAATCTTCATCATCATTTTCTAAGGCATTAATTAAACCTTCATTTTTAGAAAGCAGTAATGCGACTTCTAAATCTTCCATTTGATGAGATTTCAGCTGTGAATCAAGCGTTAAACGCATTTGATCCATTATATGATATATTTTTTCTTCTTTTACTTCATTTTTATAATAGAGTGCAACAAATAAGACTATAAGTATAGCCCCAGCAAAAAAGATAATTATTTTTTTTAACAAATAATACTTACCTCTTACTATAAATCATTCAAATGTGCTAAAAAATCATCAGGTTCAACAAAACCTATAATAGTTTTTGACTTTTTAGGTTTTAAGTTTTTATCAAAAAATATCATTGCAGGAGGACCGAACACACCATATGCTTTAGAGAGTGCTTTTTCTTTTTGTGTATTTTTAGTAACATCCGCACGAATCAGAACATAATCACTCAGTTTTTTTCTAACTCTCGGGTCTGCAAAAGTCACCTCTTCAAGTTCTTTACATGCAGTACACCAGTCCGCCGCAAAATCAAGCATGATTTTTTTGCCTTTATTTTTTTGTAAAAGTGCATTAAGCTCATCCAATGATGTTACTTTTGTAAATTTTAACTTTTTAGGAACGGTAGAAACAGCTGAATATGTTGGCTGTGCTTTTAAGAAGCCCAAAGGTCTGCTTATACTTGGTTCTCCTGCTAAAAAACTAACAAAAAGAGCTAAAGAGTAAATAAATATAATAAGGAACACTCCACGCTTAAAACTATGTCCTTCTTTGTCAAAAGCTCCAAAATGTACACTAAAACCAATCCCGAGCATTGCAAACATTAAAACAGTAACTGATGAAGGAAGCACTTTTTCAAGCATCCAGACAGCTACCCCAAGCATTAATGCACCAAATATTTCATTGACCATTGTCATCCATGCACCCGGCTTAGGCATAAATTTACCGGCACTCACACCGACTAAAATCAGAGGAATTCCCATACCGATACTCATACTAAACAAAGCTGCCCCACCAAGCAGAGCATCACCTGTCTGCCCGATATACACTAAGGCACCAGCAAGAGGAGCCGCGACACAAGGTCCTACTATAAGTGCCGATAAAAAGCCCATAATAGCAACGCCGATAAAACCACTTCTATTGGAAGTTGAACTCACTTTTGTCACAAGCGCATCGGGAAGTTTCAGCTCATAAAAACCAAACATTGAAAATGCTAATGCCACAAAAACGCCTGCAAAAGAGTAGACAACCCAAGGCGTTTGCAATGCTGCTTGAAGATTAGAACCAAAAAGACCTGCTAAAACACCCGCAATAGTATAAGCAACTGCCATAGCAAGCACATATACTAAAGATAAAACAAACGCTTTTCTGGTTGTCAGTCCTTCTCCTTGAGAAATAATTACACCGGAGATTATAGGAATCATAGGAAAAACACATGGTGTCAAAGAGAGCAAAACCCCAAATCCAAAAAAAGTTGCTAAAACAACTAAAAA
>JAMORM010000116.1 GCA_027063585.1 Sulfurimonas sp.
TGCTATAGAAGAAAAGGTACGATTGTATCTGCAGAACAAATTAAGTGCAAAATATACTTTTGATAAACTTTACCATTTGGGTGACGGTGAATATGCATTTGTTCTTAATGCTCAACTTTATAAAGAGAATATGGCTCTTTTTATTAGAGAACTTAAAGAACTACAAGCAGAGATAAAAGATGATACAGTCCCTATAGAAGATTTAGAGTATGATGTATCTGTACTTATTTCACTCTCTTTTGAAAAAGAGAAGATATTTGAATCAGTAAAGTTGGGAATAAAAAAACTTATTAAAAATAAAAAGCGTTTTATAGTGGCAAATAATTTGGCTACGCGTGAGCAACAAAAAGCAAAAGAGAATATGAGAACGGTGCTTATGATTAAAGATGCCATTAAAAGCTCACGAATAATCTCTTATTTTCAACCTATAATTCATAATCAGACGCAGGAAATTGCTAAGTATGAATCCTTAGTGAGGCTTGTTGACAGTGACGGAAAAGTTCTTTCACCTTACTTTTTTTTAGAAACAGCAAAAAAAAGTAACTATTACCTCAAAATTACAGATATTGTTCTTGAACACTCTTTTGTAATGCTGAAAAACTGCAGTGCAGATATATCTATAAATCTTTCGGCATTGGATATCGAGCAAAAAAGTATGCGCAGAAAAATTTTGTCGCTACTTGATGAGTATAAAAAAGATGCGCACAGAATTGTTTTTGAACTGCTTGAAGATGAGGGTATCAAAGACTTTAGTGTTGTAAAAAGATTTATCTCCATGGTTAAGGAGTATGGCGTTAAAATTGCCATTGATGACTTTGGTGCAGGATATTCAAACTTTGAAAGACTGCTTGACTATCAGCCCGATATTTTAAAGATAGACGGATGTTTGATACGTGATATTGAAACGAGTAGTTATTCCCTCTCAGCAGTCAAGAGCATTGTTACCTTTGCAAAAGAGCAAAAGATGCAGACAGTTGCTGAATTTATTGAAAATGAATCTATTTTTAATATTGTAAAAGAGATAGGGGTTGATTATTCTCAGGGGTATTATTTTGGCAAACCGGAGCCACTTAAATGAATATGAAAAATATTTTAATAATAGAAGATTCAAAAACAATTAATAATATTTTGCACAAAGAGCTTAAGGCTCTTGGTTTTACATCTATGCAGGCTTTTACTTTGAAGGAGGCAAAAGAGCAACTTGTAAAACATAAGTTTGACCTTATTATTCTTGATTTGCATTTGCCAGACGGGGAGGGTTCTGAACTTATTGCCAATATACAGTCATTGACAAGAACAAAAGTAGTCGTACTGACTTCTTTGCAGGATGCAGATCTTCGAGAGGAGTTGTTTCAGTATGGGATTTTGGACTATATTGTAAAAGATACAAATTTTTTGTACTCAATTACCGAGATTGTAAAAATTATTAACACGCTTACTAAAAAACAGCAAGATAAAATTTTACTCATTGATGATTCTCGCTTTATTTGTAAGCAGATAAAAACTATTTTAGAACCAAGAAACTATATTGTTAAAACTGCACTCAACGCAAAAACTGCCATAGAAAAGTTGCAGCAAGATGAGTTTAATCTTATTATCTTAGATATGGAACTTCCAGATATGCATGGTTTGGAACTTTTGGAGTTTATTCGTCGTGATATCCGTTTTGTGTCCATCCCTGTTATTGTACTCTCGGGTACTTCGACACCGGAAATTGTCAGAGATGTTTTAAAAAACGGTGCTAATGATTTTTTAAAAAAGCCGTATGTATTTGAAGAGTTTATTTTAAAAGTGGATTTATGGATAGATTACTTTAAAAAGACAAAAGAGCTCGAAGAGAAAACTTTGAAACTACAGTATATGAATGACAATCTAGAACGTCTGGTTTATGATGAGGTAGAAAAAAACAGAAAAAAAGACAAAATGATGTTCTCACAATCCCGTTATGCACAAATGGGAGAGATGATTGCTATGATTGCCCATCAATGGAGACAACCTTTAAATGCAATAAGTGCAGCTACTATTATGATAGAAATGCGAGCCAAAAGCAGTTGTTTGAAGTATGATGAGGCTAAAAAAATAACACAGAAGATTCAAGGATTTGTAAATCATCTTAGCAATACAATAGATGATTTTAGAAACTTTTTCAGACCACAAAAAGAGAAAAAAGTAAGTAATTTTAAGACAATTGTAGAGACTGCTCTTTCTCTTATTCGTTATTCGTTACAGCAGAAAAATATTGATATAGTTGAATATACAGACAATGTAGAAAATTTTTTGGTATATGAAAATGAGCTGGTGCAGGTTGTTCTTAATCTGCTGAAAAATGCTGAAGATGCTTTGATAGAAAAAAGTGTGAAAGATCCAAAAATTATTTTACGAATAGATGGAAAAAAGCTTATCATAGAAGATAATGCAGGTGGTGTTGCTACAAATATTATGGAGAAGATATTTGACCCTTACTTTTCAACAAAAGATAATAAAAACGGTACAGGACTAGGACTATATATGGCGAAGGTTATTGTAGAAGAACACCTAAAAGGAGCACTTTTGGTAAAAAATACAAAAGAAGGTGCACAGTTTATTATAGATCTTAGCCAAAGAGAAACAGATGCAAACTAATTTCTTTTTGATTATAACTGTTGCGATACTCTACTTTGTTACAGGAGAGTTGAGTTTACAGGTTCTTAATGGTAAAAATATTGTCAATATCGGTGTTTTTGCAGCAGAAGGCTTCTCTTTGGCGTTTGCACTCTACTTTGGCAGAAAAGTCTTAGCAGGCATTTTTTTGGGACAGCTTGCTTTGGCACTCTTTAACGGTGTCTCTTTTGAAGCCTCTTTTATGGTGAGTCTTGTGAATACTTTAGAAGCTTATATTGCCATTGTACTCTTTAGAAAGTTTCATTTGCATACAGAGCTTACAACATTTCGCGATATCTTGGGGCTTGGGACTTTGATACTGTTTGTTTTACAGCCTTTTAGTGCTATTGTATCAAATCTCTTTTTACTCTTTTTTGCCCAAGTCTCAATGGAACACTTTTTTTCTTCGGTTTTCTCCTGGTGGTTTGGCAATGTGATGGGACAGATGCTCTTTACTCCTTTTTTGCTTCTGCTTTTTTCAAATAAAAAAAAGATACACTTTAGCAGGTTTTTTATCTATGGGACTCTCTTTTTTATATATACATATATTTTACAAATTGAATTTGCCATTGAGAATAGCTTGCTGCTGCTTAGCCTCTCTCTTCCGGTAGTTGTTATAGTTATGGAAAAAGAGGGAATGGAGTATGGTGCACTTTTTAGTGTTATTGTCGCATTGACATCCTCTTATGCTGTTTATAATAAGATAGGTGCTTTTTCTATAAACTCACATTTTGACAATGTTATAAATTATAACTTGTTTGTATTATCCCACATTGTTATTGTCTTTAGTGTCGGTATTTTATTTAAAGAGAGAAAAGAGTACTCACGCAGACTTGAAGAGACAGTAAAACAGGAGATACGCAAAAATCAGCAACAGCAGCTTTTGATGTTACAACAAAGCAGACTTGCTCAAATGGGAGAGATGATCAGTATGATAGCTCACCAATGGAGACAACCTTTGAATAACCTCTCTTTAATTAACCAACTGCTTATTACAAAGTATGCCAAAGGTAATCTTGACGATACAGCTATGGAGTATTTCAAAGAAAATTCAAAAAAACAGATAAATCTTATGACTACAACCATTGATGACTTTAGAAACTTTTTTAAAAAAGAGAATCAGCCAAAAGAGTTTTGTATTTATAATGTTATAGAGGATGTTATTGATATGACAGAAGCAGTCTATACAAAAAATGGTATAGAGATTGTACTTGAGATAGAAAAAAACTATAAAGTTATGGGATATGCAAATGGTGTGGCACAGGTGCTTTTAAATATTATCAATAATGCAAAAGATGCTTTAATCGAACGTGGTATTTCTGAAAAAAAAATAGTAATAACTACACATAAAG
>JAMORM010000117.1 GCA_027063585.1 Sulfurimonas sp.
TTTCTGATATCTTTTTCATACTTGTTCATCTCTTTTGCCTTCATCGAAGACATAATGGAATTAAGAGTAATTTTTTGTGCTTGGGAAGCTGTATTGTTAAAAATGTATAAAAAAGTATCTCGCCTGCTTAATAATTGCATAAAAGCAATATATTCTTCCGTCGTTGCTTTTTTATTTTCTAATATAATTGTTCCATATGCTCTTTCTAGTCCAAGAGATTCTTTGAAGTTTTGAAGAACTGATAATGTAATTATAGAAGAAGACAACTCTTTAGTAATTTTTAATGATGCTAATTTTGGAGTTGTCTCAAGCATATCCTTTATTATATTTGTATAAATATTTATTGCTTTCTTTTTAGATATTGCTCTATTGTCAATTTTTTTACGAATATTTTTTAAAAGAACTCTGTTCTTATTAAATATTTTTATATATGGCTCTATAGGTATTGCACTGAAAGTTGAACTGGTTTTTATTTTATTTATAAGTGCTATTAATTTTTTATCAACTATTTTTCTTTGTTTTTGTAAAGCATTTTCGAATTTCCCCTTTGTTGAACTTAAACGGCCACTGCTTAACCCTCTTTCAATTTGCAAATTATGTATAAGGTCATTTGTATATGGAATAATAGTTGTAATTGTATACATCTTTTTCATATCCAAATACTTGTTAAAATTAGCAAATATAACAATAGAACCAAAAAACAGCATTCCGATAAAGGGAATCAAAACAGAGAAAAATATTCGCTTTGAAAAGCTAAACTTATCGGTAGTTTTTTTACACAATCTTGCAAAAAAAGAGCTCTTGTCTTCTTCTTTTTGATTTAACTCACATTCCCCAAGAGCATTAATAGCTGGAATATTGTCTTCTATAATATGAGCAACTAACCACTCTGTTAAAAACAGACTAATTTCTTGAAATATTTCATAATTTTTCGATGCTATTAGTTTGTTTTTTAAATTTATAATTTTATTATTAAATATATGCTGTTTGTCTTTATACTCTTCAAGCTTTATGCATCCACATTTTCTTAAATAATCCTCTTCTCGTCTATAGTGACTTTGGGCATAAGATTGTAATTTTGTAAATTTATCAATAATTATATCAACTGCTACATTATTGTTTATGGCATCTAATAGTTCATTTATAATATTTAAAAGCTGCTTATGATCATCATCTAAATCTTTTATTCCGAGATTTAAGCCTTCGCTCCATTCAATCATTGTATACCTTTAACGCATAAGTAATAAAACATTGTAATTTTTATTTACCATATTCTAAAAGCATTTGATTTAAAAGTAGGAATAATTTATCACTATTCTCCTCCATCTCTTTTAAGTTCTGAATAATTGTATCTTCGTTCTCTATTCTTGAATCTTCATTTTCATAAAATACAATACATTTATGAACACTTTCATGCACGGCTTTATGTGGTGCCAAAGCTGATTTATAAGCATTTGTATGACCAAAACGTTCTTTACCGTCACTAGCATACCATTTTCCAAGTCTACATGCTGTATATGAGCCGAATGATTTATTTTTATCTGCTGTTATAATTGCATCATACGCATTTGCTTTATAAATAATATGATCAATTTTAGCCAACACAATGAAAACCTTATTCTCCATATCGTTTATAATATCGGCCATCTCAATTGCTTCTGCATTTAAGCCCTTCATAGTAGTATTGAAATTTGCAACGGAGCTTGAAGTTTCGTTCGCAAGAGAGGTCATAGTTTCTGATTTATCCAGGCTGATGCTAGCCTCTTGTTTCATTGAGTTAATGGAAAGAGTAATCTCGCTTGTTGCTTTTTGAGTTCTCTCTGCAAGCTTTCTTACCTCATCAGCAACCACGGCAAAACCGCGTCCGTGCTCTCCTGCACGAGCAGCTTCTATAGCTGCATTAAGAGCAAGCAGGTTCGTCTGTTCTGCTATATCTTTTATTAAATCAACAATGGAAGTAATCTCATTTGTTTTTTCATTAAGTTCTTCTATTGATGTATTACTATCATTAATATGTTCAACAAGTATTCGCAGTTTTTCTAAAATATTTTCTACTTCCGCCATAGAGGTATTTGAAGTTTCAGCAGTGTGATTGGTTGTCGTTTGCACTTCACTTAACTCTTGTATAACACTATTGATTTCACCCTGGATAAGTTCAAGTCCATTACCAATGCTGCCGACTGCTCTGACATTTGAATTAAAGCTAATAATTTTTTGCTTTTCATGGGCTTCTTTCATGGCCTTTATACCGTCTTTAACATTATGAATCGCCTCAGCAAAGTCCCCATGCAGTCCATCGTCATTAAGCTCATAACTGAAATCTCCCTCAGAAGCTTTATGAACCGAAGTATTAATTCTGCTTGTCAAATCTTTTATTAAACTTACCAAAGTAGCAAGCAGATGTGTAATCTCATCCATTTCATCCCGTGCTTTTGCTCTTCTGTCTACGACAATCGACAAGTCTCCTTTTGTCGTTATATCTTCAATTATTTTTTTAAAATTAGATATAGAACCTGTTATTCCATTTGAGACATTTCTCGTTATATATAATCCAAATAGAACTACTGCTATTGACAATAAAGACACAAAGAGAAGCAGATAAAATGATGATGTCACCATTGATGCTGCTTTATCTATAGTATACTTAGCCAACGTATCTTCAAACTCTTTTAATTTGTTGATTTTTTTCGTTATTGTTTTAAACCAAGCTGTTGGGTCAACACCAAAGTTTTTCTCATGGGACGAGGCTATATCTCTGTATTTTTGTACCTCTGCAAATGAAATATCCGAACTTATTTTATTATATGCTTTTCGTATATCATCATTTGCGGTGTTTAAAAAAAGATTTGTTAATGCTTTTTGTTGCGACACCAAAGAAGCAAATTTTGCCGCAGTTGCTCTGGTAAAAGAGTTTTTTGCAAAAACACTCGAAAGAACGGCACGTTCAATCCCTGCACGTTCTTTGGAGCTAATGAAAATTACAAAACTGTTGAAATTTGTTCTTAAATCTCTGTCTCGTGGAATTGTTGAAAAACGGGAAATAGTATCTATGATTTTTTTATTAAGGGCTGTGTAAAATTTTACGGCCTCATTTACCTGAACTGTTTGAGATTTTACTTGAGTTCGCATTGCCGGTACTGAGTCTAAATCTATCTCTTTAGTTAGCTGTATTGAAATATTAGACGGATTCTCCCTTATAAATTTTTTAAGCTCTTTAATTTTAATATCTGTGGAAGCATATTGCTTAGGAAGTATAGTGACAAATTTTGTTCCTTTTGAGCCTAAAAATCCTGCACTTGCACCCCGTTCTTTTTGCAGTTCATGCAAAACAGCGCTCATCTTCACAGACAATTTTATAAGAGAAGCTGTTTCTTTGATATTCTGATATTTATTCCATGTGTCATAAAAATTTTTTATTGAAAACAAAGCAATAACAGAAAGCAGGACGACACTTAAAAAAATAAGTTTCCCCCTGATTGTCATGTTGTTTATCATTCTTTTTCCTTTAATCTAAATTGCTAAACAATCATAAAAAGAAAGGAAAAAATCGCAACTCGACAATCTTATGGACTAAGACTCAAAGCTTTCCGTCCTTATCTCACAATAAGTTTGGCAAATTATAGTTTATAATCCGAATTGGCAGTCTATAAAAAAGAAACTTAAAAATTGATGATGAATTTTGTCATTCTTACGTCATTCTAAAATATTTAAAGCACCCAAATGCTAAATTTTTTGTTTTTTATTTTACCGTTTTTGAGTTTTTTGTGAGCTTCGTCAATAAGTGAGTTTTCTATTGCCACATAGCTTTGTCTGTCATATATATCTATTTTACCAATGCTTGAGCCTTTAAGCCCTGCATCACCCGTCAATGCCCCGAGTATATCACCTGCACGAATTTTATCTTTTTTGCCGCCCTCTATAACGAGGGTCACAAACTGTGGCTTCATCTCAAAATCCTGCTCTTTTTTAAGCACTGCGGCATCTAAAAATTGATGTTGTTCCTCTTCTTTATACGGTTCTATTTTCTCTGCTTCTCTTTTATTATAGAGTGTAATCGCAATACCTTCTGCTCCGGCACGTGCTGTTCGACCTATTCTATGTGTATAAGTCTCTAGTGTGTGAGGCAGGTCATAATTGACAACCATACTTAACTCTTTTATGTCAAGTCCACGCGCTGCTACATCCGTTGCCACCAAAACAGGACAAGATTTGTTTGCAAACTGTACCAGAACATCATTTCGTTCATACTGTTCCAAATCTCCATGAATCGCGAGTGCGTCTATTTTATTTTGAACCAAAGATTCTGCCAACTCTTTGGCTTCGAGTTTGGTATTTGTAAAAACAATTACATTTTCAGGTTTGTAAGAGGCAAGAATTTTTATAAGTGTGTCCACTTTATTATTTGTTTCATAAAACTCCTGAACAATTTTGTTTTGCACTTCTTGTTCAGTAGTTTTTACACTCAGAGCATTATTTTGAATTCTTTTGCTGATAGTACGTATTTCATCGTCATAAGTAGCTGAAAAGAGCAGTGTTTGTCGCTCTTTAGGTACAAAAGAAAGAACAGACTCTATTTCTTCTATAAATCCCATATCAAGCATTCTGTCTGCTTCATCAAAAACAAGAGTATTCAAGTTACTTAGTTCCAAGCTTTCTTTATTTAAGTGTTTTAAAACACGTCCCGGTGTCCCGACAATCACATGTGCCTGATGCTCGAGTGAGCCCAGTTGTTTGCCAAAGGACTCACCTCCTGTCAGCATCAATATTTTAACATTATGCTGAAATCTTGCAAGACGGCGCAACTCTTTTGCCACTTGATCAGCAAGTTCGCGTGTCGGGCAGAGTACTAAAGACTGTACACGAAACTTTTTCACATTAAGATGGTGCAAAAGTCCTATACCAAAAGCAGCAGTTTTTCCACTGCCTGTTTTTGCCTGCGCAATGACATCTCGTCCTTCCAATATAGAAGGCAGTGATTGTTCTTGAATAGGTGTCATCTCTTTATAACCGAGAGATTCTATAGTTTGGAGCATTTGAGGAGAAAGTGGGAGTGTTGCAAAGTTCATGTAATAATTTCTTTTTTAAAATTATAGCATGTCTTAGGAATCATTCTCCCCAGGATTTTCAAATTCACTGACATGTTCTATAGCTTGTATTACAAGATTTTTAATACTACCCTTGTCAAGCTTGTACTTGCGTTCAAATGCCATCACTTCATCTACATCAAAAGATTCTGTCGCCCGTACAACTGCATATATTTCACCTAAAAAACCCTTGTCATCTAAAACAGCCTCTTTGACTGAATCGGAGACATGAATTCCCTCAAGCACCTC
>JAMORM010000118.1 GCA_027063585.1 Sulfurimonas sp.
CAAAAGAAGGCTCTATCGCCGGCCCTCGGGTTTTGGAGCATATGGTCGATACCGTCCTCTACTTTGAAGGTGATTCCTCGCAGGAATTAAGAATACTCAGAGGCTTTAAAAACCGTTTTGGTTCTACAAATGAAATAGGTGTTTTTGAAATGAAAGCCGAAGGGCTTGTCAGTGCAACAGACATTGCTTCACGCTTTTTTAACCGCAATTCAAGTCAAAGCGGCTCAGCGCTCACCGTTATTATGGAAGGCTCACGCCCTATCATTTTAGAAGTTCAAGCACTTGTATCAGAGTCGCACACGCCAAATGCAAAAAGACAGGCTACCGGTTTTGACAATAACCGCTTAAATATGCTTTTAGCACTGCTTGAGAGAAAACTGGAGATTCCTCTTTCAGGTTATGATGTTTTCATTAACATAACAGGCGGAATCAAGATTACGGAAACGGCGGCAGATTTGGCAATACTCGCTGCAATTATCAGCAGTTTTAGAGACCGTGCCATTTCCAAAGAGACTATTTTTATCGGTGAAGTCTCATTGGTAGGCGATGTAAGAGAGGTCTATGCCTTAGATGCAAGACTCAAAGAAGCAAACATGCAAAATATCACAAAAGCGCTTGTATCAAAAAAACCTTTAGAAAAAACGGCTATAAAAACATTTATTGTCGATGAAGTAACAAAACTCTTAGAGTGGTATTAATTTATACAGTTTAAAGTTACATTTGCGTAATTTCGTTGTATAATAACTCAATATTTCAAAAAGGTAAAAAATGATTGATACTGAGTTTAGAAGTGAAGAGAGATTTGCAAGATTGTCTATTGCATATGATACACCTGAAGAAAAAGAGTGTGTGAATTCACATGTTGATTCCATCATTGCAAAATATGCACGTAAACCAGAAGAGATATACACAACCAAGGTTTCCAACGGCAAAGAAGTCTTAGTTATTGAATATCATGACTGTGACCGTGAAACCGGAGATATTTTTGAAGAGATTATGAAATCTTTAAATATTACCTGCTGTTCATAAAGGATCTATCATGAATTTAGAAGAGTATGCTAAGGGAAATGAACTCTTTAGAAGCTACTTTAAAAAAAACAAAGATTCTCTTCTTCAGCTTGTAAAAAGTGGTCAATCACCTAAAGCACTTTTTATAGGATGCTCAGATTCAAGAGTCATTCCCGATCTTATGGTGCAGACAAATCCGGGCGATTTATTTGTTGTACGCAATGTCGGTAATTTTGTTCCGCCTTTTAAGCCCGATGAAGATTTTCATTCAACGGCATCCGCTATTGAATATGCCGTAAGTGTTTTACATGTAGGTGAAATAATCATCTGTGGACATACACATTGCGGAGCATGTGAACATCTTTATGAAGAGATGGATGACAACCCACACCTAATTCATACCAGAAAATGGCTCGAACTAGGTGAAAGTGCTAAAAAAGCAGCAATTTTAAGCCTTGGCGCCAATGCGCCAAAAGAAAATCTGCTGCGCCTCACGGAAAAACTCTCTGTTATCAAACAGATAGAAAATATTCTCACTTATCCCAATGTTCAACAAAAATTTGAACAAGACGAGCTGCATATACATGGCTGGTGCTATGATGTAGAGACCGGTAAAATAGAATATTATAATGCAGATACATATGAGTTTTTACCATTAAAAGATTTAACATTAGAAAATTAAATTTATAATTTTTTATAATTTCTGATATACTAACAAAAATAAAACCGTAATTTCAAGGAAGAAAAATGGCTGAAAAAGAAGAACAGACAGAAGAATCTGCACCCAAAGAAAAAAAATCAAGCAATATGCTGATGATTATAATCATTGTCGTTTTGATTTTAATCATTATAATAGGGGCAGTTGTTGCCGTACTCTTAATGGGTTCAGATGAAGAAGCAGTAACAAACAATGCTCCTCAAGCACAAGAAAAAAGAATTGACAGTCAAAAAACGCAAAGAAGTGCATCTAGTAATTCAATGAGTAATAGAAAACTCAGTGATATCGGTGTGTTATACCCACTTGACACTTTTACAGTCAATTTAAAAAGTGATGCGGGAAGAAGATATTTAAAAGCAACAATGTCATTAGAACTTGATTCTCCTGAACTAAGCCATGAATTGGATTCAAAAGCACCGGTACTTCGAGACAGAATTATCAGAATATTGAGTTCTAAAACTTTAGAAGAAATCTCTTCCAAAAAAGGAAAACAAAAAGTTTCAGAACAAATTATGGACACACTTAATTCTATGATTACTGATGGGCAGATAAAGGGTATTTACTTTACTGAGTTTGTTATTCAATAGTCAATGATTGGAATAGATGTCATAAAAATATCTCGAATGAATCGTTTAATAGAACGATTTGGAGAAAAAGGACTTCGTAGATTTTTATCAGAAGATGAAATCAGACTTGTCAAATCCTATAAAACAGCAGCAGGATTTTGGGCTGCCAAAGAGGCATTTTCAAAAGCATTAGGCACCGGTATAGGTGCGGAATGTTCATTTTTTGATGTTAAAATTTATAAATCTGAAAAAGGGGCTCCACTTTTTGCAGTTTCTGCAAATATAATTGAAAAATTTAAAATTATTGACATTTCTTTATCAATTACACATGACGGTGATTATGCAATAAGTGTGGTCAATATAGAATCTGAAAATTTATCCACCGCCGACAAAATCAAGCAGTTCTAATTTATCATTATCTTTTAAAACCTGTTTGTCCCAATTATCTTGTTTTACTATCTCCATATTTACTGCAGCTGCCATAACTTTATCTACCAAATCAAGTTCTTTTAATATTTCTAAAAGTGTTGCACCATTTTTAAATACTTTGTTGTTTCCGTTTACTATTACTTTCATTAAAAATTTCCCGATTTATTTTCATATGTAAAATTGTATCGACTTTACTTGAATATATATGTAATATTTGCTATACTAGTTTAAATATTAAAAAAAAGTTAAATAATTATGATGAACTCACAAGAATTACTAGAAAATGCCAAAGATTTAAAGTTATTATTTGTTGAAGACCATGACGAGCTTAGAGAAGCTACAGCAGAAATCTTGAAAACTTTTTTTCAACAAGTTGACAGTGTTTCAAATGGTGAAGAGGCTATAGAGCTCTACACTAAAAATGGCTCTGACTATTATGATATTATTTTGACTGACATAAAAATGCCAAAACTAAACGGTGTACTATTAACTGAAGCCATTTATGCCATTAATCCTAAACAGACTATTATCGTTTTATCTGCACATGATGAATCTAGCTATCTTCTTCCATTAATCAATCTTGGGATTGAGCGATTTGTTAAAAAACCGATTGATTATCAGGAACTCATGGAAGTTTTAACGAATGCAGCTAAAAAGATCCACCTAATAAAGAATCAATCAGAATCTAACATTAGTTCTTTTGTTCATTTAAGTGATACATGTAAATACGACAAAGTGAAAAAACTTTTTTATGAAGATGAAAAAACAATATATCTCACAAAATATGAAATAATTTTCTTTTCATTGTTAACTGAAAATATGGGAAAAATTTATTCAAATGAAGATATTGTTACTTATTATCAATCTCTCAATGAAAATATTGATCCGCAAAATATAAGAAAATTAGTATCAAAACTGAGAAAAAAAATACCGGCTAATCTTATAGAAAGTATTTATGGGGTTGGGTACAGACTTGTACCCAGCCATTAAACTTATAAATTAGAAATATATTTTGCTAAAGCTTTTATATCATCGTCTGAGAGCTTTGTCACCTGCCCTTTCATAACAGCTTTCATAGCTCCGCCGTATGTCCCGTCTTTATAACCTTTGAGTGCCGTTATAGTTTTTGTTTCATCCCAGCCTTTCATTATTTGAGATTTTCCTAAAGCTTTTTTCTCTGCATGAGCACCATGGCAACTTGAACAAACCGTAAAAAGTTTTGCACCGTCTACACTTGAAGTCGCTGCAGCAACAGGAACTGATTCTTTTACTTTTGCAGCAGATTCTTCTACTTTTTTTGTAACATCAGCTACTACTGTTTTAGTTTTTTCAACAGCTTGTGCCACACTTTTTTCTTCTGTGTTTTCTACTTTTTTCACAACTTTTTGCACATCTGATTTTACAGCTACTTTTTCAACACTTTGAGGAGTATTGCTTTCTTGCGTACTCTTTTGTGTACCTTTTTCATCACTACATCCGACAATCAACATTGCCAATACAACTGATAATACTATTTTCATTTTCTTACTCCTTAATTGTTTATTATTGTACAGTAATTTTTAGATATAATTGCTTTAATTTAATAAGGCAATAATAACGATGAATTTTGAACCCTATCCATTTGAAAAACTAACAAATTTACTAAAAAACATACAACCCAACAAAGGTTATTTACCATCTGTTCTTACTATCGGTGAACCGCAATTTGAAACACCTGATTTTATACAAAAAGCTTTAGCAGAAAATGCAGCTCTGTTAAAAAAATACCCTAAAACAAGCGGTGAATCTGTTTTACGAGAAGCACAAAGAGGTTTCATTTCTAAAAGATTCGGTGTTGATTTGGACGACATGCAAATAATCCCTACTTTTGGAACACGTGAAGTACTTTTTAATTTCCCTCAGTTTTTGCTTTTTGATAAAAAAGAACCTGTTATTGCCTATACAAATCCTTTTTACCAAATATATGAAGGTGCGGCAATTGCAACACGTTCAAAAGTAATTCATCTCAATTTGAGCGAAAAAAACAACTTTAAACCAGAAATAAATGAAAATGAATTAGCCAAATGTGATTTGGTTATACTCAACTTTCCAAATAACCCTACAACAGCAACACTCAGTCTTGAGGAGTTGGGAGATTGGGTAAAACTAGCTCTCAAACATGACTTTGTATTGTTAAATGATGAATGCTACAGCGAAATATATACCGATAAACCGACTCCTTCCCTGCTTGAAGCCGCTTTACATGTAAACAATGCCGCATTTAAAAATATTTTAGTCATAAACTCCATTTCCAAGCGTTCCTCTGCACCGGGACTTCGTTCAGGCTTTATAGC
Source organism: Sulfurimonas sp. (assembly GCA_027063585.1). Taxonomy (GTDB): domain Bacteria; phylum Campylobacterota; class Campylobacteria; order Campylobacterales; family Sulfurimonadaceae; genus Sulfurimonas. The sequence continues at coordinate 5,055 of JAMORM010000118.1, forward strand.
CGGCGATGCAATAATACTTAAAGAGTATATGAAATACAGAACCTACATAGGCTGTGCTTCACCACTGCCTCTGCAATACGCGGCAGCCAAGGCATGGAGTGATGAAGAACATGTTGCAAAATCAAGAGCCGTTTATAAAGAAAATTTTCGTATTGCCAAAGAAATTTTAGGCACAAAAATTCCTGATGCGACTTTTTACTTATGGATACACGTCGATGATGCGCTCGAGTTCACCAAAAGACTTTACAAAAACTATA
>JAMORM010000119.1 GCA_027063585.1 Sulfurimonas sp.
GCATAATGTCAATAAAAGGGATGACATTTATCTGGTCAAACTTTTTAAAATGTTTTTTACACTTCATGGGCAACATCAAACTTCGTTAAAATTCTTTCCACTTTTCGCAGCACTATAGTATAAGCAACAATAGCCGGAATAGCCACAACAAGCCCCATGGCTGTAGCTTTTAGTGCAAGGGCAAGTCCTATCATGATTTTTTTGGCATCCACAGCACCCAAATCGCCTAAAGTATAAAACGTAATCATAATACCAATTACTGTACCAAGCAAGCCTACATAAGGTGCATTTGCTCCTATAGCACTGATGACATTAATGTTATCGGTTAAATCGAGTTCTAAATTATCTCTATGTTCATAATCATCTATACGTACACTCTTATAAAACATCATCCTTTCAATAAAGAGCCATAAAGTGACAATACTCATAAGTATCAAAGTCCCCATAACACCATAATCGAGTGCCTGTTCTGCATATGCCATAAAATCATTTGTTATTTGCATCTATTTTCCTGTTTGTTTTTTAAATTTTAACTGTACTGTTGTACCGATATTTTTTGATGATTCAAATATCAACTCTATATTATTTCTCTCACAAAATCTCTTCACAAGATTTAGACCTATACCAAAACCCTGCATATTCTTATTTGACTGGTAATAATTATCAAATATACGGATAAGTTCTACCTCATCCATGCCTAATCCGTAATCTTTTATTGTAATTGAACTGTTTTTCACTTCTATATCTATATTTTTTGAAGTATCTGAGTATTTTACCCCATTATCAATAATATTGTCAATTACTTTACTTAAGCCTTTTTTATCGCCAAAAATATGCATCTCTTCCAGCGAGAGACTAAAGTTCATTTGAGGATATATTTTTTTTACAAATGCCACTCTTTGTTTAACCAGCTTATCAATAAAAAAGTCCTCTTTTATATTCTGATTCGTTTGCATTTTAATCAAATAATCAAGCTCGTTATAGCGCTCTTTTAGCATTATACAGGCAGAGTCAATACGTCCAATGCGCTTCAATGTTTTTTCATCATCACAGTTTTTACTTAGAAGCTGCGTTGTTGTTGTAATGGTGCTGATGGGAAGATTTAACTCATGCAAGGTCTCTTTTGAAAGATTTTGTAAATCATGCACATATTCAGCCAAAGGGTCAACTGCAAGCTTAGAGATAAATACTCCTGAAAGAATAACAAAACAAAGGACAATAAAAGCAAACATATACATATTTTCTACATGTAACACATTTACAAAATAATACGCAAGCAGCAAAAAACCTACAACAGTAAAAAAATAATAAATAAATATATTAATACGAAGACTACGAAACAAGTTTGTACCCGATTCCGCGAATGTTTTCTATGCTCATGGTAGGTAATAACTGCTTAAGCCTGTTTATATAAACCCGTATAGCTCCATCGCTTCCTCCGCCATCCGCAGTTCCCCACAACTCTTCATATATCAGCTCTTTTGGCACTGGTGAATTGCTATGATTCATCAATAATACTAAAAGCTCATACTCTTTTTTTGAAAGTTCCAAAGCTTCTTCATTATAATAAATACACTTATGTACTTTATCATGGCACAGTTCTCCAACGCACTCAGCCTCTTTTGCCTTGCTTCTTTTTATAAGAGCCTGCATACGCAGTAGAAGTTCGGTATTGTCAAATGGTTTTGTTAAAAAGTCATCACAGCCGCTTACAAAACCGCGTTGGAGCATCTCTTTTTCTTTATGGGAAGTTAAAAAAATAGTAGGGGTTTCATCTTGGGCAGCTCGTAAATCACCAAGCAGTGAAATACCGTCAATAAGTGGGACATTAATATCTAGCAGGTAGATATCAAACTTATTGTCATATGTCGCATCAAGTGCATCCTGTCCATTTGGAAAATGGAGCACATCATGTCCCTCTTCCTCAAGTAAATCTACCAAAGTCTCTCCAAAAAGGAGGTCATCTTCGAGCAGGAGTATTTTAATCGACACTCTCTATAGCCCACCCAATCACTTCACCTGCATACATCGGCACAACACCTGCATAATTTTCAGGAACCAAGAATGGTCTTTTTTCGAGTGTTACTTCTTTAAATTCAGGGCAAATTCCATAAATATTTTGGGCATTATCACTCACAAAGGCTTGCAGGTTATCAAGCTTGTCAAATTGTTCAAATATTTCTGTTAAAAGTTGCAGCGAAATTGGGGCAGTAAAAATACCTGCCGCACAACCGCACGACTCTTTTTTATGTTGTGGATGCGGAGCAGAGTCCGAGCCGAACATTACTTTTGGATGGGCTTCAAGCGCTACACTTAAAAGTGCGTCCAAATCTTCGGGTCTTTTTGCAATCGGTTTACAAAAAAGATGCGGACGCATAAGTCCTCCGATAACATCATCAAGTGTCAACAGAAGATGATGCACGGTAATCGTCGCATACAAATTCGGGTATTTATCTAGCATAGCAACGGCTTCTTTAGTTGTGATATGCTCCATAATAATTTTCAAATCAGGAAAATTTTGCGCCAAAAGTTCATAAATACTCATAAACTCAGCTTCTCTGTCCATCACAAAGCCATCTGTCTCACCATGCACACACAAAGGAATACCTAAATTACTCATTGTCTCTAAAGTAGTACGCATCTCTTCAATATCAAAAGAGCTGACTCCATCCTCTGAGTTTGTAGTAATTCCTGCAGGATAAAGCTTAATAGCTGTTATTTCATCCACTATACTTTCTAAAAATGCTTTATCATAGTTTTTATAAAAAAGTGTCATATATGGTTCAAAATAATCATTTGGAACCGCTGCCATAACGCGTTGTCTATATGCTAAAAGTCCTTCTCTGGTTTCAACAGGAGGTACAAGGTTCGGCATTATAATAGCCCCGCTGTAAGTATACGCGGTTAATGGTGCTACATTTTCAAGCATAACACCGTCACGAAGATGCAGGTGCATATCCAAAGGCATTAAAAGTGTATGAGTTTTCATCGAAATTTCCTTCATTTTATCAATAATGATATTATAGCAAATTCGCTGTTAAATACCCCATAAATATACATCGGCAAATGATATAAGCATGCCAAGCGGTGCCAAAGACTTATATAAATGACTGATTTTTATAAATGGTTTGCCATTTATAAAAATACCAAGCTGTACAGCAGATACAATAAGTGAAACAAAAATAAAAAAGAGAAAAGAAACCGTTAAAACGACATACCAGCTTTCATGTGTAAATCCATATGCAAAAAGTGCTACGACAGCAATGGCTACTAAAAAATTCTGTACCCAAAAATTTGTATTTGTTTTTTCTTCTTTTTTATATACACGGGCAATTTTAAAATATAGAAATGCCATAAACAGTGAAATGTAAAATATCATAATACCTCTTTTTTTGCAGTTTGGATTAAATTATTGATTGCTTTTTCATATCGTAACACTTCATCTTTATCTGTTGATTCAAAACGTGTTACCAAAACGGGTGTTGTATTACTCGCACGCACAAGTCCCCACCCTTTTTCAAAGTTAATGCGTACACCGTCTACCTCTATAATGTCTTTTATTGCAGGAAAATCAGCAGGCGGATTTTGCAGAAGTTCTTTTACTTTCTCTATGATTTTAAATTTCTCTTCTTCTGTTGTCTCTACTTTTATCTCTTCAGTCGAATAGACTTTTGGCAATTTATCAAGTTCTGCGTCTAAATCTATACCGTCTTTTACAAGTTCAAGCATTCTGAGTGTTGCATAAATGGCATCATCGTAACCAAAATAACGGTTTTTAAAAAAAATATGTCCGCTTACTTCACAAGCCAAATCTGCATTGATTTCTTTCATTTTGACTTTGAGGTTTGAATGTCCTGTTTTATACATAACGGCTTTGGCACCGCGGCGTTCCAGCTCATCATACATAACCTGCGAACATTTAACTTCTCCCACAACGGTAGGCTTATCCATTTTCATGGCAAACAACAGCGCCATCATATCGCCTTTTATGTTGTTCTTATGCGTTAGTACGGCTATACGATCAGCATCCCCGTCATAAGCAAAAGCAATGTCACCCTCTTTTTCAAGCAGTGCTTTGACATCTCGCAAGTTCTCTTCTACCGAAGGGTCAGGATGATGATTTGGAAAAGTTCCGTCAGGTTCTACGTACAAGCCCTTTACATGTAAAGCTAATTTTTCAAAGATTTCAGGAAGCACGACACCGCCGACACCGTTTCCACAGTCATAGACAATCTTTGTCGGCATGCCTTTTAAGTGTTGAAATTCATTGACCATAAAATCTATATATCGCTCTTTTGCATCTATTTTTGTTACATTCCTTGGTGCTTCTTGCGGCATTGTCATTGTTGCACATTCACGTCCAAGGGCATAAATATCTTCGCCAAAAAACGGCGATTTATCTACGGTAATTTTAAAACCGTTATACTCACTCGGATTATGCGAGCCTGTAATCATTACAGAAGCAGAGGGTGTGATGCCGTCCCACTCCTGATAGTTTGTAAAGTAGTTTACCGGTGTCGGAACGAGTCCCATGTCAAGCACTTTTTTCCCGCCGGCATTCAAACCTTTTACTAAATATTCAAAAAGAATCGGTGAATGACTTCTTGCATCATAGCCTACTGCAACATATTCACCCTCTATTTTAGAAGAAAGGGCATACCCTATTTTTGTGACACTCTCTTCATTTAACTCTTTTTCATATATTCCACGTATATCGTATTCTCTGTAAATGCTCAATTATTCAGCCTTTAAAATTATTGAGCGAATTTTACAAAAAACTTGGTTAAGCTTTGCTTCTTTGCCTATGTTTTTATATCGAGCTTTTTATAATCATCTTTACTAAACATCTCTTTGAGTATACGTTCACCATCCTCTTTTGATAAATCTGCTATAGATTTTTTTCCGTCATAGCCGACACTTTGTAAAAATTTTTGAAAATCTTGAAAATTAGAAACTATTTTATTTATCGTTTCATCTACATCATTAGGTTCTTCATTTACATGTAACGCTATCTCTTTCATTTTTTGTGCTATCTCTTTTTTTATTACTTTAACTTCATCTTGAGAGAGTTTTTTTGTGTACAAATTTTTTATTGTGCTGTTTGAAGATATATTCATGATACTCATTCCTTTACATGTAACAGTATTATATTATCGGCTTTTGCACACAAATTTTTTAGCCCATTGAAAAGAATTTATCTAAATTTACTTATTTATTTGGTTTTTTTAAAAAAACCTGATATACTGTTGCCAAGTGAAAGATGAGGCGTGAATTCATCTTTAGTGTGATTTTTGATCTAT
>JAMORM010000120.1 GCA_027063585.1 Sulfurimonas sp.
CATGAAAAAACTAAAAAGATTAAACCAAAAGGATAATCAAATGAAAACAGGTATTAAAATAGCTCTATCGGTTGCAATGCTCACTTCATTATCTTTTGGTGGTGAACAATTTGCAATGAGCGACGCAGACCGTGCAATGTATGTAGAGATGTCAGAGAACAATCCTGCAGATATTATGATTGCAGACGGCGAGGAATTACTAGAATATATGGGTGGAGATGCGGGTCTTGCCAAGTATTTTGGTGTCAGTGAAGATGATTTGCCGGCATATATAGCAGGTTTTCCTCGTTATATCAAAAAGTTTGATATGGTTGTGGGACTTGACCAGGTTATACAGGCAATGATGGCAGACGGTGGTCATAAACCGTTAAAACTTAAAAGTGGAAATATGTTTTCAATTATGGCATATGTAAAATCTATTGCAAACGGTGAAAAAATAAATATAGATGTAACTGCCAATAAGCAAATGAAAGAAGCATACGCTTTAGGTTTAAAAACATATATGACAAAACGCGGTGGTCGTGGACTTTCATGTAATTCTTGTCACTCTCCTGATGTAATTGGCCGTGTATTAAGAACACAACCGCTTCCTGATTTGAGTGCAAAAGGCGTTAAAGCTGCTGCAACTTGGCCGGCTTACAGAATGACAAAGTCATCTTTAAGAACATTACAACGTCGTTTTCAGGGATGTATGAAAAATGCACTTCTTAAAGTTATACCAATAGGTTCTAAAGAGATGGTAGCACTTGAAGTGTATTTAACAGATAAATCAAAGGGTGCTGAAATTGCAATCCCTGGTTTAAAAAGATAAAAGGCTAATAATGGAAATTTCTAGAAGAGATTTTATGCATATTGCAGCTATATTTGGACTGACTGCAGCTACGAGTAGTTTTGCAAGTTCAAAACAAATAGAGCAGATAGGTTTAAAAGATTTATATCAGTTTAACTCGATGGGTAATTTTACGCTTATGCATATATGTGATTTACATGCTCATGTAAAACCACTGTATTGGAGAGAACCGTCTACTTTGATTTCTGCTCCAAACCTTGTGGGAACACCGGGATTTTTATGTGGTGAAGCATTTGCAAAGCATTATGGATTGGAACCCAGTTCTCTTGATGCTTATTTTGACACATATATAGATTTTAGCAAATTAGCGAAAAAATTTGGAAAAATGGGTGGTGTCGCTCACATTAAAACTTTGACAAATCACATTATAAAAGAGCGTGGAAAAGAAAATGTACTTTTCCTTGACTCCGGTGATACATGGCAAGGTACAGGTGTGGCACTTAAAACAAGTGGCGAAGCTATTGTAAAAGCACAAAATTACCTTGGCATTGATACTATGGTGGGGCACTGGGAATTTACTTATGGTAAAGAGAGAGTAAAAGAGCTGATTGATATGCTTGATGCGAAATTTATCTCTCAAAATATTATAGGTGATGATCCTTTTGCAGATGAGTATGAAGAATTAATTTTTGAACCTTATACTATTGAAGAGCGTGGTGGTGCAAAAATTGGTATTATTGGTCAGTCATTTCCGTTTACATCTACTGCAAACCCGAAAGAGTTTACAGAGGGGTGGAGTTTTGGTTTAAGATTAGAAACACTTCAAGAATATGTAGATGAGTTGAAAAATGAAAAAAAAGTGGACTGTGTTGTTATGCTTTCTCACGATGGATTCAGCGTGGATCAAGAAGTTGCGCGTAAAGTTAAAGGTATTGACTTTATTTTAAGTGGTCATACACATGATCCTTCACCGGAACCTATTGTTATTAACGATACTGTTATTGTTATTGCCGGAAGCCATGGAAAATACATCGGTCGTTTGGACATTGATGCAAAAAATGGAAAAGTGAATGGTTATGAGTATAAACTTATTCCGATTGCCTCAAACATCATTCCGGCTGATCCAGAAGGTGTTAAGCTTGTAAATAAGCTATATGCTCCGTTTGATAAAGAATTTAATGAAGTTCTAGGGCAGACAAAAGGTATGCTTTATAAGCGTGATACATTCTTTTCAACATTTGATCAACTCATAAATGATGCGATTATGGATGAAATGAAGTGTGATGTTTCTTTTACTCCGGGATATAGATGGGGAACAACAGTTCTTGCCGGTGATAATATTTTAATGGACAATGTATATGAAATGTGTGGTATCACATACCCTAATGTTTATACCTTTGAGTTAAAAGGTAAAAAAATTGCAACTCTTTTAGAAGATATTGCGGATAATGTTTTTAATGCAAATCCTTTGTATCAACAAGGTGGTGATATGAGCCGTCTTGGTGGTGTAACGTATTCTATCGCTGTTGCAAACAAAGCAGGAGAGAGAATATCAAATCTTAAGATTGGAGGAAAACCTATAGACTTGGAAAAAACTTATGTAGTTTCTTCATGGGGAGGTAACTTACAAAAAGCAGGTGCTAATTTGCAAAATGATAAGATTCGTCCTGTTTACGATGTTGTACGTGATTACATTAAAAAAGAAAAAGTGGTTGATGTAAGTAATAAGGGTAATGTTACTATACTTGACTACAGTTGTGGCTGCCCAACAAAGGGTTCAAGGGGATGTTAAGTAATAGATGGCAGTACTAGCTGCCATCATAATCTGAATGTGTTAATAATAACATAAACAAACATAATTATTATAACACTTTTTATATTAATAAAAGGGAAGAAAAATGAAATTATTAAAATTAAGTGCTGTTGCAGCATTAACATGTGCATTGTCAATTACAGCGAATGCTAGTGAAAATAAACCAAAGCGTGAGCTAAAAAACAATATGATGGTGAAAACAAATATTGTACCCGGGAAAGTTGATAGCCTTTCTGAAATGTTTTCAAAAGGTATATTTTATGGTCGTTTAAGAATGAATTCTTTTAAATGGGACTGGAAGAATGATGATACATCTGCAACTGGAAACAAAGATAATAAAGCATTTGGTCTTGGCGGTAGTTTAAGATACCATTCTGCATCTTTTAACGGTGTAAGTGCAGGAGCAGGCCTTTACTTTACAAGTAGTCCGTTTAGTTCACTCCGTCAACCTGAGTCTGAGCTTAAATACGCAAAAGCAGGTAAGGATACATTTAGTCGTTATCAAGTTAGCCAGGGTGGAGCTTGGGAATACGCAGTATTAGCTGAAGCAAACATCCAGTATCAAATTTCTAAGACTAAGGCTATTGTCGGTCGTCAGATATTTGAATCTTTCTTAACTAAGTCAAATGATACGAAAATGATTCCAAATACTTTTGAGGGTGTTGTTTTAGAAACAAAAGAACTTGCTAAAACAAGAATTAGAGGTGCATACTTTACGGCACAAAAGTTACGTGATCATACAACTTTCCATGATGTTATCACTTTTAAAGATGAAGCAGGCAATAGTTGGAATAATAATGATGATTCCGCTGCACACAAAGGTTTGACTTATGCTAACTTTAAAGCTGCAGGTAAAGATGTAAATCATGAACTTATTGTTGTGGATGCAAGAAATAAGTCTATAGATAATCTTAAAATAGATGTTACTTATGGTGCAGTTCCTGATGTAGTATCATCTTTAACTGGTGAAGTGAACTATAAAATTGCTCTTGGTGATGGATATACACTGACTCCTGGTGTTCGCTATATGAAACAGTTTGATAATGGTGGTGGAGAAATTGGTGGTGCAACCTTAAAAGGTGGTCTTGCAGGACAAACCGGTGCACAATTAGGTTATAAAGATGCAGCTTCCCTTGATTCTTATGTATGGATGGCTCGTTTAGTTCTTAAAAAAGGTCCGTTAAAAGCAAAAATCGGTTACTCTGCAGTTGCAGATGAAGCAGATATCGTAGCTCCATGGCGTGGATTCCCTACAGGTGGATATACTCGTGCAATGGCTCAATATAACTGGTATGCAAATACAAAAACATTCAATATTGAAGCAAATTACGACTTTGATAAAGCCGGTTTAGTTCCTGGATTTAGTGCAATGGCTCGTTATGCTATACAAAATTTTGATGAAGCAAAACAAGCTGCAGGCGTTCAGGCCGATAGTAAAATTCTTCATATGGACTTCCGTGAAAACTTTGGAAATGGTTTGTATGCAAAAATTCGTGTTGGTTTAGTGAATGCTGATGATCGTGTAAATGGTACTGAGAAAGATTCATATAACGAATATCGTTTCGAATTAAACTACCTGTTTTAAAAAGGCTATGCTTTGAAGTCATTTTTGTTGAGTATTGTATTATTTCATTCTCTCCTTTCTTACGATTACAAACTTCAGCCCATAAAAGTTGGTGAGTCCGCTGCTCACTGCTTTTTTGGACTACCAGAAGTGATGGACGAGCATAACAATGGAAACATGTCTAACTCATGTTTTGTTAACCTTGGGAACAGCTATCTTGTAATAGATAGTGGTCCCACGTATCAGTATGCTGCTCAGGCATATAAAAAAATGAAAAACCTCAAAAATCTTCCTGTTTCTTATGTTATAGACACACATGTACATGATGACCATTGGTTAGGCAACAGTTATTATATAACACTTGGAGCTAAGATTATAGGTTCAAAGGCTTTTAAAGAACTTCCAAAACCTGAACAAACACGTATGCAAAGAAGAATTAGCCCAGAGGCATATAAGCGAACAACACAGGTATTTCCAACTATTTTTGTCGATAAAGAAAAAGTTTTAAATATAAACGGAAATAAAGTATATATAAAAAGTGTAAATCATAAAGCGCACACAGAGAGTGATCTTTACGTTTACATACCAAGTCAAAAGATAGTTTTTGTCGGTGATTTGGTTTTCAATCAAAGACTGCCTTCATTACGAGATGGAGATATTAACGGTTGGATTGAAGCACTGCAAGAGATTAAGAAAATGAATGTAGAGTATATTGTCGGCGGTCATGGAGAAAACAGAGATAAAAAAGCTGTAGATTTTACCTACAATTATCTTAAAACTTTAAGAAATGAAGTGAAAAAAAGACTCGACGATGGCGAAGATATCGCAGATGTGGTCAATGAAGTGAAGATGAAAGAGTATAAAAATGTGCCTTTTTACGACTCTATTCATAGACAAAATGTAGAAACAGCTTATAGAATGTTGGAGTGGGAAAATGAATAATTTGTTCTTATTGCTTGTATTGAGTTTGAGCTCTTTATGGGGTGTTGAATTTCACAGTTATGAAGAAGCATTAAAATTGCAAAAGAAAAATCATAAAATTATTATGATTGATGTTATGCGTTCAGATTGTCACTACTGCATA
>JAMORM010000121.1 GCA_027063585.1 Sulfurimonas sp.
GCTGCAGAGGATGCTTTTATAACAAGAAAACTCTATAAACTCTTTTTGCAAAAATTAGAGCTTCAGGATGCAACCCATTTGATAGAAGAAGCCAAGACGGTGGAAATTCCCTTTATTCAAACACTCCTGCAAATGGAAGAAGACGGTATTGAAGTGGATACGGGCTTTTTGGAACAGTTTCTTGTTGAGGTAAAAAAGACTTTGGAACATTTAACAAAAAGTATTTACGAGCTTGCCGGTAGTGAATTTAATATTAACTCAACACAACAACTAGGCAAAATACTTTTTGAAAAACTTGGACTGCCTGTAGGAAAGAAAACAAAAACAGGCTACTCTACGAATGAAAAAGTGCTAAGCTCATTAAAAGACAAACATCCTATAATTCCCAAACTTTTGGAATATCGTGAAGTACACAAGTTGTACTCCACATATATAGATCCGCTTTTAAAACTGGCAAACGAAGACGAATATCACAGAATTCACACTTCTTTTGTGCAGACGGGAACGGCAACAGGAAGACTCAGTTCAAAAAATCCGAATTTGCAAAATATTCCGACAAGAACACCGCTTGGCGCGAAGATTCGACGAGCGTTTATTGCAGGTGAGGGCAAAAAACTTATAGGCATTGACTACTCGCAAATGGAGCTGCGTCTGTTGGCACATTTTTCACAAGATCCTGTTTTGGTTGATGCGTTTATGCACGATAAAGATATTCACCTTCAAACTGCGATAGTATTGTTTGGTGAAGAAGAGGCAAAAGCAAAAAGAAATATCGCAAAAACCGTCAATTTTGGACTTTTATACGGTATGGGACCAAAAAAACTCTCAGATACATTAGGCATAACGACAAAAGAGGCAAAAGAGATTATAGAGAAGTATTTTGAATCATTTGCAACGGTAAAAGCATATTTTCGCTCTATTGTCGAGAGTTCAAAAGAGAAAGGTTATGTTGAAACTCTGCTCAAGCGAAGACGTTATTTTGATTATGAAAATGCGACGCCTATGTATAGAGCAGCCTATGAAAGAGAATCGGTCAATACTGTTTTTCAAGGCAGTGTAAGTGACATTATTAAGTTAAGTATGAATAAAATTTACACGATTATAAAAGAGGAAAAACTTCAGGCAAAAATGCTACTGCAAATTCATGATGAACTGATTTTTGAAGTGGATGAAGATGTAGCTGATACTCTTGGTGAGCGATTTAGAGATATTATGGACACTATTGTAAGCTTACATGTACCCTTAAAAGCAAGTCTGAATATTGGTGACAATTGGGGAGAATTAAAGTAATTGATTATTCTTTTTTTGTAATTGAATATATAAAACTGAAAACTTCGGCAATAGCTTTATACATTTGCGGTGGTACCTCTTTGTCAAGTTCAACTTTTGACAATAGTTCTACCAAATCTTCATCTTTTTTGAGGGGTATGCCGTTCTCTTTTGCTATTTGAATAATTTTTTGTGCAGTTTTACCTTCTCCTTTTGCTCTGACAAGAGGCGCCTGATTTTTCTCTTTGTCATATTTTAAGGCTACAGCTTTCTCTTTCATGCTTTTACCTCGAAACCCATTTTCAAATCATCATTTATATCTTTTTCGTAGTTGTTTTTTTCTTTGTCTATAAAATGAATGCTATATGGAATAATGTTTACATGTAAGAGCTGTTTTTTCAGATTTTGAATATTATTTTGAAAAAGAGTTTTCAGTTTATTATTGTTTGTCTGTATATTTATACTGAGTTGGTTGTTTTCAAACAGTGCCAGCCTTAAATCAAGTTCGCCATAGATTTTTAGTGTTAAATGTATGTCACAAAAAAATTTATCATTTTTAGCTTTTTTTATAGAAATATTGCCGTCTTGGAGTGCATCCCATCTATAGGGTATGTAAAGTGATGAGGCGTTTGAGAGATGTGAAACGAGCTGGTTATAATCTATTTGCAGTAAAAGTTTGTCTATATGTTTGAGTATCTCTTGTTTATTTGTTTGTGAAGAATTGCTCAATTCATCATGTGCTTTGAGTAAAACAGCTTTGATGTCAGAGTTGAAAAGCTCTTTTGGATTTTGCATATTTTTTATATTTGCTTCTAAAAAAACACCGGAGTTTTGGAGTTTGGTTTTCAGTTCTTTTGGATTAATTCCTTTTATATTTGTAAGAAAATTTTCAAGTGTTTTTTCTAAAGGCAGGGGATTTTTTTGTTGTTGTAATGTTTGAATAAGTTCTTTAATCGTTATATTTGCATTTGAAAGACTTTTAAGTGTGGGATTGTTTTTTAATAAATCAAGCAACAATTTGTCTTGAGTTGTATCAGAGTTGAGGGACTGTTTTAGTAAAGTATCTAAAATAGAGCCTAAATCTTTTGCCTGCGTAAGAGTTTGAAGCTCTTGTACAGAAGCATTTTTTAAAACTTCTGCCAAAGCTTTGTTTGTATTTGGTAAAATCAACTCTAAATGCTTGGCAGTGGCACTGTTTAAATTTATCATAGTCTAAGTTTATCATACTTGAGTATAATACGCAAAAAACAAAGAGATATGATGAATAAAAAAGTAGAAGAAATTTTAGATATTTGGCATAAACATTTTGATAATGAAGAGAATCAATACTCAGAATATGAACCTTCAGATATTGAGTACTTTGTAGGCTGTATGCTGTATAACCATTTTGCCTTTTCAAAAGCACTTGATACTTTAAAGAGTATGGATTTGAGTTATGATTTTTTATCTGCATGCGGTGATGAATATGACGCGATACAAGAGATGATTGCAAGTATAAAGTTTGCAGATGAAAAAGAGGCTTTATCTTTTTTGCAAAACTATATACAAAAGGCAAAAGAAAAATATACAAAACCTGAACTCTACTTACTCGACAGATTGGACTATCATGTCAATGCAATGGCTCAGCGTTATGAAAAAGATGTGGATGTCCAGAAAATAGACTTTAAAAACCCGCTCTTAAGACAGTAATGAAAAAGTATCTTATAACATCTACTCCCTCCTATTTTCAACTAAGAAAATATATGCCCGACTTTGCACTCTATCGTGATAAAGAGAATGAAAATTATGCAGTAGAAGCACAAAATTTTGTACAGATGTGTAAGCCTATAGAGAGGTTAAAAGTATTTTTACATCAAGATTATAATTTAGCTGCCAAATTAGGTGCTAAAGGTGTGCATTTGACGTCACGGCAGTTTGATGAAATACCAAAAGCAAAAGAGCTTGGACTTGAGGTCATCATCAGCACGCATACGCATGATGAAGTGCATATTGCAGAGGCGATGGGGGCCGATTATGTTACCTATAGTCCTATATTTGCTTCACCAAACAAAGGGGAACCTAAAGGGGTGGAAGATTTGCAAAGCATAGTAAGTATGGTGGACATTCAAGTATTTGCTCTTGGCGGTATTGTCAGCGAAGAACAGATTGAGGCGGTGAGAGAAACCGACGCCTATGGATTCGCCTCAATTCGTTACTTTTTACAGTAGTCTTTCGGAACCGGTACTTTAGTGTCGGCTATTTTAGCTTACATGCCACTCTCAGCCCAGACTGAAGTCTCAATGCCATTAAGTTAAGAAAAAAGCTTGATGTTTTCTCGGAACCTAGGTTTTAACCTAGGCCTTAAGCTTTAAAGACACAAAGCCCGCACTGAAGTACGGGTTCCGAAAAATCCGCTTAACTTAATTGTATTGAGACTGAAGTCAGGGTTGAGAGAAATTGTATAGTTTTTATGATTTATAATTTGAGTAGTTTTCCTGCCAAATACCCGCTGGCAAAGCTCCATTGTAGGTTGTAGCCTCCGCAGGGTCCATCAAGGTTCATCACTTCTCCGCAAAAATATAAACCATCAATAATTTTACTCTGCATTGTTTTTGGATTAATATCTTTGAGTGAGATGCCGCCTCTTGTAATCATTGCCATTTTAAAGCCGTCATGTCCATTGACAGTTAGAGGAGTCCAGGCAAGGAGTGAAATGAGTTTGTCTCGTTTTTTTCCGTCAAGCTTTTTGTATTTTGCATCAGATTCTATGTCAGCAAGATGGCATAATTCCAGTGCGAGTGCCTCGGGAAGCAGTGTTTTTAATAATTCTAAAACAGTGGATATTTTTTCTTTTGAGAGTTCTTTTTTAAAATGTTCGCGTATCTGCTCTTCATTTTTTCCTTTTGTGAGATTGAGGAGGAGGGGAACTTCACCGTATTTTTTCAAAAGCGGTGTCACTTCTCTGGCAAAATCAAGTACAACGGGTCCGCGGATGCCGGAATTTGTAAAAATCAAATCACCACAGGCGCGGAGTTTTTTATGTTTTTTAAGATTTACACGCAATTCCACTTTTGCAATGGTGTCCGCACGGCAGTTTTTGACCCAGGTCTCTTTTGTTTTTAAAGGCATCATGGCAGGGGAGAGATCTGTAATCTTGTGTCCGATTTCACTCGCCAGATTATAGCCGTCACCCTCTGCCCCTAAAACAGGATATCCAAGCCCTCCTGTTGCTATGATGACATTAGGGGCATAAAAGATTTCATTTTGTGTTTTTACACCGTCAATATGTTTGCCTGTTGCCAGAAGTCGTGTTACTTGTTGGTTACATGTAACGTGAATACCAAGATTTTGCATCTCTTTTTCTAGTCCTGAAATAATAGTAGCAGAGGAATGGGAAGTAGGAAAAACACGGAAACCGTCCGGGGCATGGGTATGTATGCCGATTTCTTCTAAAAAAGTTATGAGTTGTGTATGGTCAAACATTTTTAAGGCGTCTTGCATAAAACGTCCCTCGCGTCCAAAACGAGCCATAAAATCTTCATTTGAAAGGGTGTTTGTCAGATTACACCTGCCGCCGCCGGTGGCCTTTAATTTTGAAGCTATTTTTGAAAGCTTTTCCAAAAGCAGAACTTTTTTGCCTTCTCTTGCGGCAACTATTGCCGCAATAATGCCTGCTGCACCGCTTCCGATAACTATTAAATCATAATGTTCTTCATTCATACTGTAATTTTAGTATAATTGCATTAATGAAAACTTATTATGGCGATAGAGAAAAATGTTATAAGTGTTACAGACCTGTGAGTTCATGTATGTGTGAACATTTTGAACATATCAAGACACAGACAAAATTTGTAATTTTGATGCACCCAAAAGAGTTTAAAAAGGTCAAAAACAATACAGGGCATTTTACGCATCAAAGCCTTGATAATTCTGAGCTTTTTATCGGTATAGACTTTACATGTAACACAAGAATTAATGAAATTATTGCCAC
>JAMORM010000122.1 GCA_027063585.1 Sulfurimonas sp.
TATCTCATAAAGTGCTTCTCTGCCCAAAGCTTTTTTTTGAATTTCTTTCGTCTCAATAAGCATACCTTCATCGCCAATTTCCATTTTTGCTTTTTTCAGTGCTTCTGATGGCGTACGTCCCGTAAATGTTAGAATTTTCATATGCCAACACCGGCTAAAGGAATAACTACACTTTCTCTTTGTGCATAAAAAGGGTGTGGTACAATTAAATCTTTCGTATTTATTTTGCGATTATCAAAAAATATAATATCCAAATCTAATGTCCTTGGTGCATTGGCAAAACTTCTACGTCTACCGAATTTTTTCTCTAATCTTAGTAAATAGCGTAAAAAAACTTTTGGTTGCATTGAAGTTTTTAAAACCATTATTGAGTTAAAAAAATCATCTTGGTCTTTATAACCAAAAGGAGGATTTTTTAAAATCAATGATGTTTTTACTAATGATATTCTTTTGTCTTTTTGCAGTACAACAAAAAGGCGCTCAAACCGGCGACGGACATCTCCGACATTTCCGCCGATTCCGACTACTGTTTCATATCTATGCTTACTTTTTGCACATGTATGAAAAGGGAAATGCAAGCTATAAAAAGAGGATAACCTTTTATCTATCTTGCGTCTTTTGTACATGTAAGTGCTTATGCTTGTTGCTGTGCCTGAGCTTCTTGAGCTGCTTTCATTTCATTCATAATTTGGAACATACCCATCATTGCTAAATGATAGCCAAATGGTCCAAAACCTACAATAGATGATGTACAAACAGGTGCAATCATATTTTTTTGTCTAAAGTCTTCACGTCTATGGATATTGCTAATATGCACTTCTATCGCAGGCAGACTAACAGCAGAAATAGCATCACGAATTGCAATCGATGTGTGCGTATATGCAGCAGCATTGATAATAAGCCCTTGTGCCTCGCCATAACACTCTTGAATTTTATCTACAATTTCACCTTCAAGATTACTTTGAAAAAACTCTATTTCAACTCCGTTTTGTGTCGCTACATCTTTCATCTGTGCATGAATTTGCTCTAATTTCATTGGACCGTAAATATTTTGTTCACGAATACCAAGCATATTTAAATTTGGACCTTGAATGACTACTATTTTCATTTTTACCCTTTGATTATCATAATTTTATCTTCTAAAGGGCTATTTTATCCAAACTAATATTAAAAAAAAGTTGCATTACATGTAAACTTAGTATTTTTGTTCAACAAGATTATCACAATTTTTTATCATATCATACAAGTCCAGTTCTCTGCCTGATATAGTGCATACACTATTACCTGTTTCATCAATAAATACAAATGTTTCAGATTCATGATAATCTTTACACATATGCACTGAAAATATAACATATTCCGCATTACATAAATTACAAAATTTGTCTACTATAGAATTGAATTTTTCTCCAGCTTTATCTATTTTTTTTATAGTAAGCACTTCTTTTTGCAAACTGTTTTTAAGAACATCCTGTAAATTCACAAGTTCTTCTTCTAAATTTGCGAATTTATCACCACATTTAATCATAACGCACCTCCATTATAATTTATTATGCAACTCTTATTAAGAGTATATAGCATCTATTATCTATTTTTCCTTAGATATTAAAATTAAAAAGTGTATAATTTCATTAAATATATTCAAAAAGAAAAAAGATGACAATACTCGTTCCAAATTATATACTTACACCCAATCAATTACTAAAAGATAATGCAATTGCATTTGATAAAACTATCAGAGCAGTTGGACCTTTAACGCAGTTGCAGCAAAAATTTCCTTCAGCAGAAATTGTACAACTTCAAAAAAATTCTCTGCTTATGCCCGGACTTATTAATGCTCATGTACATGTAGAGTTTTCTGCTAATAAAAATCAACTCAGTTACGGTAATTTTTTAAACTGGCTTTACAGTGTAATAGAAAACAGAGAAGAACTCATTAGTAGCTGTGACCTTTCTTGTATGAGTAAAGCAATAGATTCCATGCTGGAGAGCGGTATTACTACTTTTGGTGCTATCAGTTCACATGCAATGGACCTTGAAGCCTGTGTCAATGCAAAACAAAATGTAGTTTTTTTCAATGAACTTATCGGTTCACAGGCCGGTATGGCAGATGCACTTTTTAGTGATTTTCTTGCCAGACTTGATGCTTCCAAGGCTGTTACAAGAGAAGGTTTTCACCCTGCTGTGGCAATTCATTCCCCTTATTCTGTGCATCCTGTACTTATAAAAAAAGCTTTAGATATCGTTAAAAATGAAAAACTAAAACTTACGGCACATTTTATGGAAAGTGAAGCGGAGCGTAACTGGCTTGATTCGAGCAGTGGAGATTTTAAAGATTTTTTTCAAACACTGCTTAAACAAGACAGAAGCGTAAGTGATGCAAAAGAGTTTTTAAGCTATTTTGACGGATATGAAACACTTTTAACTCATGCAGTTAAAACTAACGAAGAAGAGCTTGATCAGATTGCACAGCAAAAGCACACCATTATTCACTGTCCGATTTCAAACAGACTTTTAGGCAATCCTACCCTTGATATCAAAAAATTGAATGAAAAAAATATTCGCTGGATCGTTGCTACTGACGGACTCAGTTCAAATTATAAACTTGATTTGTTTGAAGAGATGAAAATTTCTCTTTTTATGCACAGTGATGCACCGCTCTTAACATTTGCCCAAGAGCTTATAAAAGGTATAACCATACACGCAGCTGAAGCACTCGGACTCAATACAGGAGAGATAAAAGAGGGGAAAAATGCCGATATGCTTGTTCTTGATTTGGATGCCGAACCAAATGAAGAGTTAGCCATTCATTTAATACTTCACCGCTATAATATCTCAAAAGTTTTCATTAATGGAAAACTTAAAAAAGGAAATAAATAAATGGATTTTTTAAAAAAAATATTTACACCCATAACCGCTACAATGAACTATATACAAAATCACTTCAAAGCAATGCTGTTTGTACTGATTTTGATTTTGATTTTTGCTCCTGCAAGTAAAAAAGAGTTCACAAACTATAATCTAGAAAAAATTAATCTCAACGGTCCTATTATGGATGCAACAGAAATAATAGAAAAAATAGACAAAGCAGCAAACAATAAAAATGTAAAAGGCGTACTATTAACTGTTAACTCCCCAGGCGGTGCCGTTTCCCCTTCTATAGAAATAGCCTATGCAATAAAAAGACTTAAAGAAAAAAAACCTGTTGTTGCCTATGCAAAAGGCACCATGGCAAGCGGAAGCTATTATGCAAGTATATGGGCTGATAAAATCATTGCAAATCCAGGAAGTATGATAGGAAGCATCGGCGTTATTATGCAGGGTGCCGATTTAAGCGGTCTAATGAACAAAATCGGTATAAAATCTCAGGTGGTAAAAGCCGGCCTCTATAAACAAATCGGCACACCGGACAGACCGTGGAAAAAGTATGAGGTTGCAGAACTCAATAAAGTTATCAAAGGCACTTACGATATGTTTACCAAAGACGTTGCCGATGCAAGAAAACTCGACTTTAAAAAAAGAAACACATATGCAAATGCACATATTTTTACAGCGGCACAAGCAAAAAAAGTCGGTTTGATTGATCAGCTCGGTGTTGAATATAATGCTAAAAATGAGTTGGTAAAGTTAAGTGGTGTTACTCATCCTGTATGGAATCAAGAAGATAAACTGGATAAAATAATGAAAAAGCTTACGGCATCCACTGCCGTTATTCTTAACACATATTTTCCCGATCTAATCCTAAAATAAGTTAGTGAGCTTTTACAGCTCAGTAACTTCTACTACATCTTCTAAATTTTCAAAAATTCTTTTTACTCTGTCCTGCCATAACTGACCAAACTCTTCCACTTCCTCGGGTGTAGCGGCTCCAGTTGTCAGTTTTTGCATCAACGGCATCATTTTTGGAGAAGCAGGTACAGCCGAATGATTATAATTTACATCTACGCTTTTACCTGTATCTACTCGTGTAAATCTTGCAGATGAATCAATATTTGCATCAAAAAACATTAACGAATGACGGGCAAACTGTCCATTTAACCCTTTAAATCCACTCTTATAAGTCGCACCCGTAATATGAGAAATAACATTACCAATAACGCCCGCAACTCCCTCTTCTACAGATTCTTCAAACTCCACTTTAATATTTCCCCGCACTGCTCGTTCATTGGGATATAAAACTTTTATAGCTTCACTCGCCATAATATAAGCACCGGCAACAGTCGGGCAAGAGTGTCCAGCAGCTTTTACCACTTCTAAGTATGTTATTTCATACTCACCGTTTTTAAATGCTCCTAAAACCTGAGCTAAAGGGTCTTTGACTTCTATACTTGGTACCGTATCAAAAAATTGTGGATAATTCATCTAATTTTTTCCTTTTTTAAGACCTTTGCACTGACAATATATTCATCACTTTGTGCTTCAAACACATCATTTATTTTGAGAGAAGATAAATCCACTACCTGTGAATCTTTTACAATCTGTGCAAAGCCTTTTTTATTTTTATATTTTGGATTATTTGATTCTAGCATTTTTTGTAGATTTAAAAGTTGATTTTGCGCAATATTAAGAACACTTTGAATGGTTTGGGGAAATCTTTGTTTGAGAGCATCCACATCTTTTTTATAACTTTGTAATCGAAAAGTAATTGCTTGTGTAAAATCTTCTTGCAGTTTTTGAATCTCATTAAAACTGTATTGTAATTTTTTTTCTACCGAATGTTGCACGTAAGAGTTCTTTACATGATAAAGCTCTTGCTGTAGATTATATACTTTTTGCGTTATTTTTTGCGTTAACTGTGTTGATAAAGAGTCTAAATACTGATACAGTTCATTGGTATCTGGTAGTATCATCTCCATTGCAGCACTTGGTGTCGGTGCCCGTAAATCTGCCACAAAATCGCTGATAACCCAGTCTATTTCATGCCCAACAGCTGAAACAATCGGTGTTTTGGCATAAAATACGGCATCGGCAACACTCTCTTCATTAAAAGCCCATAAATCCTCTATACTTCCGCCGCCGCGACCGATAACTATAATATCATATGCTTTTGCATCTGCGATTTTCAACGCATTGACTATAGAAAAAGCAGCCCCTTCGCCTTGAACAAGTACATCATAAATATCTATTTCCAAGAGCCTGTAACGTGAATTTGCTACGCGCAACATATCTTGCAATGCCGCTCCGGTTTGTGAGGTAATAAAAGCAATACGAGATGGGA
>JAMORM010000123.1 GCA_027063585.1 Sulfurimonas sp.
GTTTTATTGAAGAGTTTGCAAAACGGTATTTTATTTATTCATCACAAATACATCTTGTGTTGAGTGATGATGCAAAAGAAGAACTCAAAAAATATAATGCTGCTATCAGTAAAGAGTTTAGAGTAAGATACGCACTCTCTGATCACAGCTCAGGTTTTATCTCTAGAAATATAACCATGGTTCTCAGGATTGCGATGGTATTTCATATTTCAAAGTACTGCACAAATATATCGTTAGATAAATTATCTGAAGTTTTAGATAAAAAATTTGATGCTAAAAACAGAGAGTTGGTTAAACTTTCAGCTGAGACATTTTTGCAGGCAAAAAAGTTTTTTGAATATATTAAAACAGAGCATACTCTAAAACTTCTTGGAATATCAAAGATGCACGAGCATGATTCTAAAACGGAAAAAGTTTTAAATGCGATTACTAGAAAGGCAAAAGAAAATAGAGTTGGTGCAGTTTTAATTAGAGATATAACAACATCTTCACATGTGACACAAAAAGATGGTCTTAAAGAGATCCTTGAAGGTCTGATAACGATAGGGAAAATTTATAAAAAAGGTAAGTTTTACCATTTAGTTAAATAATCGGCAACATGCAACAATCCCTTGTATGTTCGTTTGTAAGGCCATAAAGTGTTGTAAACATATTTGCAACAAAGTGCAACATTTCAACTGTTGCACTTGTTGCATATTTTCTTTCAACATAAAAACTCAACGATACAGAGGGTGCTGCAACTTTGTTGCATGTTGCATCCCTTATTTAATCCAAAAACAATCATAGAAAATGTATAATAGCAATCTATAAACAGTTTTGAGGTAGAAATAGGGTAGAAATTACCCTCTTGTAAAAGTATATGATTTTTTAAAACCCCGAAATTTAGGGGTTGTTTAGGGGTAGAAAAAAATATGATTTTAATGATAGATAATTATGATAGTTTTACATATAATATTGTTCAGTATTGTAGGGAACTTGGAGCAGATTTAAAAATTATACGTAATGATGAGATGAGTGTAAAAGAGATAGAAGCGCTTAATCCGCAAAAGATAATTATCTCACCAGGACCGGCTTCACCTGATGAAGCAGGTGTAACTTTAGAAGTGATTGAATATTTTCAAGATAAATTACCGATTCTCGGTATTTGTTTGGGACATCAGAGCATTGCACAGGTCTTTGGTGCTGATGTTGTCCGTGCTAAAAATATGATGCACGGTAAAACATCTAAAATTAAACACTCTCCATGTAAGATATTTGATACTCTACCAGAAGAATTTACAGCAACACGTTACCACTCTTTGATTGTTGATAAAAATACATTACCTAAGAAAATTGAACCGACTGCTTATAGCATAGATGATAATGAAATAATGGCTTTAAAAATTAAAGATAAAGACATTTACGGCGTGCAGTTTCATCCTGAGTCTATTATGAGTGAATTTGGACATGAAATTATTGGAAATTTTCTGAAATTATGAAATACAGAATCATCTTATTCCTTATACTTGGGTTCGATGCACTTATTTTATTTTTTCAAACCTCTCAAATCTCTATATCTCCTTCAGAAGCGGTGCTTTTATATGAGCATACTTCTTTTTTGCAAAAACTTGTTAAGTTATCATTAAATATTTTTGGACAAAATGATTTTGGTTTGCGATTTGTTATGATCCTTTTTCATCTCTCAAGCGCATGGATGTTATATCAAATTTCAGCAAGATACTTGAAGCTACAAAGAAACAGACTGTGGCTTGTTGTCGTTTTTGTTCTTTTACCCGGAGTTATTAGTGCTGCACTTGTTGTCAGCCATGCGGGTTTCATTATTTTTGGATTATTTTTATATATATACCTAAGTCAGAAACTGAATGATTATTATATATGTATATTATTATTTGCGTACGCACTTTTAGATGCAGGCTTTATATATTTGTTTTTAGGACTTGCAATCTACTATATTTTTAAAAAAAATAAAATATTAATTTTTTATAATCTTTTTCTTGTCGGATTATCAATTTATATCTACGGTTTAAATATTTCTGGTGTTCCAAGTGGTCATTTTTTAGATACCATAGGTGTTTACAGTGCTATTTTCACACCGATTATATTTATATATTTAGTCTATGCATTATACCGCGGTTACTTAAATGATGAGAATGATAAAATTTGGTATATAGCATCAACAGTTCTACTGTTTTCTTTGCTACTATCATTCAGACAGCGGGTTGAAATCGAATTATTTGCTCCTTATTTGATTCTAGCTCTTCCCTTAGCCGCAAAAACTTTTGCTCATTCATACAGAGTAAGACTCAAAAATTTTAGAAAAAGATATAGGGCTATATTTATATTGGCGTTTGTGTTTTTGATTTTTAATACATTGCTTGTTTTATTTAACAAAGAACTGTATCTATTTTTGGATAATCCTAAAAAACATTTTGCATATAAAATGCATATTGCAAAAGAACTGGCAAATAAGCTAAAAGCAATGAATATATCGTGTTTAACAACAAATAAAGATATGCAGTTAAGATTAAAGTTTTATTCTATTGACAAATGTGATAAAAATATTTTGAAAGAGTTAAAATTAGATTCCAATGAAAAAAATAATGTAACCATACGTTACAAAAATAAGGTTCTATATAAAGCAAGTGTTACAAAATTAAACAATAAATAAATCTATTTAATAGTTAAGATAAACCAAGGATATATGTTTAATACTTTGTGTTAGAATAATTCACAAATATCAAAATAGGGAGTTTCTATGGCTCAAAAAGCGATACGAGAATATGACGCAAAGTCAATTTTAGCAAAACACTGGAATAAATACTTTCCGGATTTTACTTATGCATACGAGACAGTTCTGGTAACATCAGGTGCTGAATTACTTGAAGCGGCAAAAGAAAAACCATGGTTAAAAGAAAAACCATTAGTTGTAAAACCGGATATGTTATTTGGTAAACGAGGTAAAAATGGACTTGTACTTTTTAAAGACCAAAAGCCGGGTGATGTTACTTTAGAAAAAGCAGCAGCATGGATTGATGAAAAAGCAAAAGAAGATGTGTCAGTATATTTTTCATTTGATGGGGATACTCCAACAGAAGAACCTAAGGTAGACAGATTAACACATTTTATTGTTGAACCATTTACTCCACATGACCAATCAGAAGAATACTATATTTCTGCAACTGTTGTCGGTGATGAAGATGTTCTTTATATGTCAGCCGAAGGTGGTATGGAAGTTGAAGAAGGCTGGGATGAAAAAGTTACAGAATTAGCATTCCCAATCACAGCAACAGAAGAAGAAATCGCTGAAAAAATCAAAGCAAATGTCCCGGCTGATGTTAAACCGGAAGACAAAGAAAATTTTGCTAAATTTGCAATCGGTTTTTTCAAAGCGTATCGTGAATTAAACTTCGCTTATCTTGAAATCAATCCATTTGTAATGCAAGGGAGTAAAATTGAGCTCTTGGATATGGTTGCGAAACTTGATGATACTGCCGGATTTATGATGACGGAAGAGTGGGGTGATATTGAATACCCTACTGCATTTGGTATGGAAGCAAAATCTCCTGAAGTTGAAGCGATTGAAGAAGCAGATGCAAAAACTGGTGCTTCATTAAAGCTTACACTACTAAAACCTGAAGCTAGAATCTGGACTATGGTTGCCGGTGGTGGTGCTTCAGTTGTCTATGCTGATACAATTGCTGATTTTGCAGGTATAGAAGATCTTGCCAACTATGGTGAGTATTCAGGTGGTCCAACTACAGGTGAAACAAAATTTTACGCAGAAACTCTACTTGATTTAATGACTAGAGAAAAAGACCCTCAAGGACGTGATAAAATTTTAATTATTGGTGGGGCTATCGCTAACTTTACAGATGTTGCAAAAACATTTACCGGTATTATCCAAGCATTTGAAGAATATGCAGATAAGATGAAAGATGTTGGAATTAAAATCTATGTTCGCCGTGGTGGACCAAACTATGAAAAAGGTTTAAAAGACATTAAAGAAGCTGCAGACAGATTAGGTTTAAATATTGAAGTTTATGGACCAGAAACACATGTAACTGACATTGTGCGTATGGCGCTAGAAGAAAAGTAAGGAGAAGAGATGGAAAAATTATTTACCAGAGACACACAAGCGATTTTTTGGAATAACAACAAAACAGCTATTCAAAGAATGCTTGATTATGATTATACAATCAAAAGAGAAAAACCATCTGTTGCAGCTATCGTTGCACCTACAAGTGGAAATAAATTTGAAAAATTCTTTTGGGGTGGTGATGAGATTATGATTCCACTGTACAAAAGTACACCAGAAGCAAAAGCTGCGCAGCCTCAGGCTGATGTACTTTTAAACTTTGCTTCATTTAGAACTGCATATGATGTAACAATGGAAGCTTTGAATCTTGGTGGATTTAAAACAATTATGATTACAGCAGAAGGTATTCCTGAGAGACTCGCTCGTGGTATGAATGCATATGCAAGAGAGTTAAATGTGACTGTTATCGGACCTGCAACTGTTGGTGCAATTGTTCCGGGTGCATTTAAAATTGCTAATATTGGTGGTACAATTGAAAACATTATTAATTCAAAACTTCACCGTGCTGGCTCATGTGGACTTGTGACTCGTTCAGGTGGCCTTTTTAATGAGCTTTCAAATATTATTGCTATCAATGCTGATGGTATTGCTGAGGGTGTAGCTATTGGTGGAGATAGATTTGTTGGTTCAGTTTTCATTGACAACTTATTGCGTATGGAAAAAAATCCAGATGTAAAATATATGATTTTACTTGGTGAAGTTGGTGGTACAGAAGAGTATAAAGTCATCGAAGCTGTTAAAAGTGGAAAAATAACGAAGCCGATTATCGCATGGTGTATTGGTACAATTGCTAAGTATTATGACTCTGGTGTTCAGTTTGGGCATGCGGGAGCTTCTGCAAATGCAGAACGTGAAACTGCTGAAGCTAAAAATAAAGCGATGGCAGAAGCCGGTATACATGTACCAGCAACATTTAATGATTTACCGGCAACTATTATGGAAGTATATGATGATTTAAAATCAAAAGGAATCATCGGTGAAATTGAAGAGCCTGAAATTAATACTATTCCTAAAGTACGTCGTCCTAAAAACTTTATCTGTACAATTTCAGATGACAGAGGTGAAGAAGCTACATATGCAGGTTTCCCTATCTCTTCTGT
>JAMORM010000124.1 GCA_027063585.1 Sulfurimonas sp.
TGCAAGATTATATGACAAAACGTTTAAAAGACAGTTTTGATATACAGGTGATGGGAGAAGAGCAGTGTGATGATATTGATACTTCACAGCCATACTGGGCAATCGACCCAATAGACGGTACATGGGCTTTTATAACACATGAAAATACAGCTGCTATAAATCTTTCTTTAATTGAAAATGCAGAGGTAAGTGTCGGTATAGTATTTAATCCGTTTACAAATGAATTTTTTCAAACTGAAAAAGGTGCAAAATCATATATTGGCATGTTGACACTGCCTTTAAGAGATAATCCTACCGTGGCTGTAGTCAACTTTAAACCTGAACGCTCACATCCTATTGTAAAAAGTCTGAATCAGCTTTTCAAAGAAAATAAAATTAAAAAGTTAACTTCCATAGGCGGTTCCATAACATATTCAATGTGTATGGTTGCAAAAGGTGCTTACAGCAATTATATAGCGTATTTTCCAAAAGCTGCTAAGGCATGGGATCTTTCAGCAGCATATTTGATTATAAAAAATGCGGGAGGATATGTTACGGATTTGCAAGGGGTAGAGATTCATCCTATCAATCATCAGGGGTATATCGTGGCAAGTGCAAATGCACAGGCACGTGATGATTTCTTAGAAATGATTAACCCTCTGTTGGCAGTCCAAATTTCTGAGTAATGAGCTCTCCTTCATCATTAAAAAAAAGATAATAGAGTAGGTCTTTCTTTACATGTAAGCCCGCTAAAAATCGTAAAGCAAGGTTTGCCTGCAGAGATGCTATATGCATAACTATAGGGGCTGCAATACCAGCAGGTTCTTTTTGAATAATTTTAAAAGCATCATTAAACGATGATTTGTCAATAAAACAAACCTGCCCATGAAAGGCTTCAACACTGCCGTATATCCAAGGTGTATGTACTTTTTTTGCATAGGTGTTAATATCTCCGCGTGTCGGAAGATTATCTGTAGCATCTATAATGAGATCAACAGAAATATTCTTTTTTGTCCACTCCTCAAAATTGCATTCATGCGCAACGGCTTTTGTATAGGGACATTTTTGTTCTATAATCTGGGCATTGATTCTGGCTTTATTCTTCCCTTCATCACCCATTTTGAATGCAATCTGTCTATGAATATTATGCAGACTCACTTCATCAAAATCTATAATGTGTATTTCACCGATTCCTGTTGAACCTAATGCAAAAGCAAGTGAAGAACCTAGCCCTCCCGCGCCAACTATTGCTATTTTTTTAGTTTGAAGTTTTTTTTGAGTCTCTTCTCCCCAAAGCTGTATCTGTCTGTGAAAATATTGCATCATTGTAAATCCTTTTTCTAGTGAGTTCTTTTACTTATAGCTTCTTTAAATCCCCATGTGCGCCTGGCACGTACAACATCAGTATGCCTCATGTCCACTATCATTAACTCTTCTGTATTACCTAAATGGTTGAGCAGTTGTGCGTTGGGAGATGCCAAAATAGAATCACCGTAAAATTTCCATACAAACTCTTTGTCCTTATATTCGCCGATTCTGTTGGCTCTTAGTATATACATATTGTGTGTAAACGCTCTTGTAAGTACTAATGCTTTCCATCTTTCATAAGATTCAAAAGTAGAAACACTCGGAACTAGTAAACAGTCTATACTCTTATTGCTAAGTTTAGCAAAAAAATCATCAAAATGAAGTTCAAATCCATTCATCACTGCAAATTTAAACCCGTCAATTTTAAAAACCATAGGTGCCTGTAGCGGTGCAATCTCATTTGCAAAAAACTTTTCTTCATTCCAGTGGGCATAGTTAATAAGGATTTGTTGATTATAGTAAGAAGTAGATGCAGGAGCAAATTTTGCTATACATTTATAAATTTTATCTTTTTTTACAATGACAAGAGGAGCAATGATCGTCATCTTATATGTTAAAGAGAGCTCTTTTAAAATTTTAATTTGGTGCAGAGCCTGTTCTTTTATCATAGATACAGACATATATTCTAGCTCTTTAAAAAAAGGGTTTAAGACATATTCACCAAGCAACAATACTCTTACCTCTTTTTTACTTGCGATTCTTACGTAATTATAAAGTTTTGTTGAACTCATGCCCTGAGCATTGAGTTGTAAAACTGCGGCTCTCATTGTTGTGTTTTTATATTTTGAATTTTAATTTGAGCATCTTCGAGCATTTTTTGTGCCGCATTAAGTTCCTTCATCCCTTTTTCATAAGCTTTGACACTCTCTTCAAGTGTAATCTCCGGGTTCATAAGTGTTTCTAAAATTTCTTTGGCACTTTGCAGTTTTGTTTCAAATTTTTCTTTAGCCATTAAGCGCATCCTTTACATGGTTTTTAAATTTATCTAGTTCTACTAAAAATGCGTCATGACCGTAATCACTGTCTATATCTATGTAACTGTAATTCTTGTTGCCGATTTTTTGTAATTCATCGGCAATCTCTTTCATCTCAAAATTTTTAAAAAGCAAGTCATTTTTAAAACTTATCAGATATAGCGCAGAGGTGATTCTCTTGAGTGCTTCAGCCAAAGAATCAAATCCGCGAGATAAGTCATAGATATTGATGGCTTTTGTAATATAGAGATATGCCAGAGGATCAAACCATTTT
This sequence comes from Sulfurimonas sp., assembly GCA_027063585.1. Lineage (GTDB taxonomy): Bacteria > Campylobacterota > Campylobacteria > Campylobacterales > Sulfurimonadaceae > Sulfurimonas. The sequence goes on from JAMORM010000124.1 coordinate 2,596, forward strand.
GTAAAATTATAGCCGTTATATTCCAAGTAGGATTCTACTTGAAACTTTCCAAATAGTTCATACAGTCCGTCTGTAAGTTTATACTCTCTGCCAAATTTTGCACGCATAGATTCATGCGATAAAAAGCTGATATGTCCTGCCATACGACCGACGGCCATCCCTGAAAGGCCTTGTTCTTTGAGCAGATCCGGATCATAATAACCTTGTTTAAAGTCAGGGTCATTGAGAATAGACTCCTGCGCAACTTTATTGAATGCTATTGCCCATGGCTGGGTTGCGTGTGTGGTGGCAAGTGCTATGATCTTATTGGCAAAATTCGGGTAGTGAATAGCAAATTGGAGTGCCTGCATCCCGCCCATAGAACCGCCGACAATTGCATGTACTCTGTGAATGTCAAGTCTGTCAAAAAGAATTCGCTGTGCTTTGACCATATCTTTTATACTGACAACCGGAAATTTATAACGATAAGGCTCTTGGTATGGATGTTGCAGACTCATCGGTCCTGTTGAACCAAAACAACTGCCTATAACATTGGAGCAGATAACAAAATATTTGTCAGTATCTATTGCTTTGCCGGAGCCAATAAAGCCGTCCCACCAACCGGGTTTTGTTTCATTTTCATACAAACCTGCAGCATGATGTGACCCTGTAAGTGCATGGCAAACAACAACTACGTTGCTCTTGTCTTCATTCATGGTTCCATATGTTTCATATGTTATGTCATACGGCTCCAAAATACGCCCGCTTTCAAGATAAAGCGGATTGGTAAAGTGTTCTGTATGTGTTTGCATGTTTAAAGACAAGTTGATAGTTCTCCGAAAATTAGTAATAGTATTTTAGCAAAAGAGTCTTAATTATGCTTCAAGTGCTTGACTCAAGTCTTCTATCAAATCTTTTATACTCTCTAAACCGCATGAAATTCTTATAAGTCCTTCAGGAACACCGCAGGTAATTAACTCTTCATGAGAAAGCTGCTGATGTGTTGTAGAAGCGGGATGTGTAATGATAGATTTTGAATCACCGATATTGACAACAAGTGAGTATAATTTCGTGGCATTGACTATTTTTGTCGCTTCATCAAAATTTTCTACTTCAAAACTTAACAGTCCGCTGCATAAACCGTCTTGAAAATATTTTTGAGCATTTTTATAGTTTGGATTACTTTGCAAACCCGGATAATTTACTTTTTTTACTTTTGGATGTGATTCTAAAAATTCGGCAAGTATTAAAGCATTGTTGGAATGTTCTTTCATACGTAATGCCAGTGTTTCAATTCCCTGAATAAAAAGCCATGAATTAAACGGAGAGACAACGGCACCTAAATCACGGAGCAGTGACAGACGGGCACGAAGTGTATATGGCGGGAGTCCGACATCTGTATATATAAGCCCGTGATACGAAGCATCTGGTTCATTAAAATGGTTGTATCGCGGATTGTTTTTCAGTTTGTCCACTAATCCTTTTCTCTCAACTAAAATACCGCCTATCGCGAGTCCTTGACCGGTTGTGTATTTGCTGGCACTGTGTACGGTAATATCTGCACCGAATTCAAAAGGACGGCATAAAACAGGTGTTGCTACGGTATTGTCCACTATTGTCAAAATATTATGTTTGTTGGCAATATCGGTAATTGCCTCTATATCTGCTACATCTATACTTGGGTTTGTTAATGATTCAAAAAAAATCACTTTTGTCTTTTCATCAATAAGTGCTTCTATTTGCTCAGGTTTATGCACATCAAAAAATCTTGCTTCTATTGCGAAACGTTTTAATGTATGGGCACTGAGCGTTAAGCTTCCGCCGTAAAGCTGATTGGCACAAATAATATTGTCTCCCGCTTCTGCCGCATTTATTAGAGCAAAAAATATAGCACTCATACCACTTGCAGTAGCGATAGCCGCTTCGCCACCTTCAAGTACTGCAAAACGTTTTTCAAAAACATCTGTTGTCGGATTATTTAAACGTGTATAAATATTGCCGAGTTCTTTTAGCGCAAAGAGGTTTGCTGCATGTTCGACATCGCGAAATTCATAAGCGGTAGTCTGATAAATTGGAACAGCCATAGTTCCTTGTGCGTCTTTTTCATATCCGGCATGCAGTGCCAATGTTTGTAAATCCATAGTTTAACCTTTATTCTGATTGAGTGTTTCATCTTTGATTTTTTGTAAAAATTCTAAAATATTTTCTTGATATGACAAGGTGTCATTGTCGTAGGTATATTTTAAAAATTCCCTAAGTACATCGACATCTATTTTTTTTGCATAACGAGGGACAATTTTCAACTCTTTTTGTATATTCAGTGCCAATGAATCAATATCAAGACCATTGTTCTCTTTTACTTTTTTGACAAGTTCTTTTGATGATAGCATGAGCAGATTTGCTCTGTCTGTATCATCTTTATATAATTTGAGACCAATATTTTTAATTAGAACGTAATTTTCTACCGTTGCTTCTTCATTGGCTGCAATCAAGAGGGCAAAAATTTTTGCACGAAATTCTAATGAACCGTGATGATGTACAAACAGTTCACGAAATGCACTGAAAAAATGATGTTTTAGCCTAAAACCGAGTCGCATAAATCTCCCTTATGTCGTATTATACATTTTATCCATTGAAAATGGTATAATTTCAAAAATAATTGTAATAAGGAATTTTTTTATGGGTAGAGCGTTTGAATATAGAAAAGCATCAAAGTTAAAAAGATGGGGAGCAATGTCAAAATTGTTTCCAAAACTTGGAAAAGTTATTACTATGGCGGCAAAAGAGGGTGGTGGTGATCCTGATATGAATGCCAAGCTTAGAACAGCGATTTTGAATGCAAAAGCTGAAAATATGCCAAAAGATAACATAGATGCGGCTATAAAAAGAGCGACTGCCAAAGACAGTGCTGATATGAAAGAGGTAAATTTTGAGGGCAAAGCACCACATGGTGTACTTCTTTTTATAGAGTGTGCAACTGATAATAACACAAGAACAGTGGCAAATGTCAAAAGTACTTTAAACAAAAATGGCGGAGAGATGCTTACAAACGGGTCTTTAGAGTTTATGTTTTCCCGTAAAGCAATTTTTGAGTTTCCTCTTTCGGATGATATGGATCTTGAAGAGTTGGAGTTAGAACTTATAGATGCCGGACTTGAAGAAATAGAAGTAGAAGAGGGTGTTGTTTTGGTGACAGCTGATTATACAAGTTTTGGTACGATGCATGAAGCGTTAGAAAAAATGGGTGTGGAAATTACAAAAGCTACACTTGAAAGAATTGCCAATACTCCTATTGAAATTACCGAGGAAGAACAGGCTGATGTCGATAAAATTTTAGAGAGACTCGAAGATGATGAAGATGTTCAAAAAGTTTATACAAATTTAGCATAAAATAGATGTATTTTATAAAAGAGGAGTATGAAGATACTCTTGAGGTGAAGCAGTCAAAGTTTATTGCACACCTCACACCTTATGCCGAATATGAAACACTTCTGCAAAAACTCAAACAACAGCATCCAAAAGCACGGCATTTTGTAACAGCCTACAGATACTTGAATGAATATGAACAGATTGTTGAGCACTCCAGTGATGACGGTGAACCGGCTGGAACATCAGGAAAACCCTCATTAATGGTTTTGCAGGGTCAAGAGCTTATCAATACTGCCGTAATAATAGTACGCTATTTTGGCGGAATAAAATTAGGGACAGGTGGTTTAGTAAGAGCATACAGTGATGCAGTTAATTTAGTTATTAAAAAAGCAGATTTACATAAATATAACAAAGAGGTGACTAAGAATATTATTTTTGATTACAGTGATGTACGCTTTATAGATTATGAATGTAAAGAGTTTGACATTACTATATCCCACAAAGAATTTGACTCAAAAGTATCATACAAAATTACAGCGAGTGAAGAAAATATGAAAGATTTCCTTACTAAAACCGCTAGAATAATTACAATGCTAGAGAGATAAAACTATCGTCTACCTTGCACCGCATTACCCATATCCCACATTGGTAAGAAAATACCAAGCGCTAGTAATATAACCATTGATGCTATCATAAGTAGCATAATAGGTTCTATAGCTTCACTTAAACCATCTATAATTGCATCAAATCGCATTTTATAGTATTCAGCCACTTTTTTAATCATGGTATCGAGTGTACCACTGTCTTCACCTGCACGAATCATTTGAATAATCATATTTTCAAAAAGTCCTGTTTCTTCAAGACCCTTATTGAGCGTACCGCCTTTTTCTACAGTGCTTATTACGGATTGGAGTTTTCTTTTAAGAGGTAGATTGTCCACCATTGAAGTAGCAGTATCCAAGGCTTCAGCTATAGGAATACCGGCACGGATAAGTTCAGAAAACACTAAAGTGAATCTGCTTAAAGTTGCAAATTTGATAATATTTTTTATTAAATATACTTTTAGTAAAAATTTATGCCAACCATATCTTATATTTTCATAGTTATTAATTAAGTATTTAAAAACAAAAAATATAATAGCAAGAATGGCTAAAACGTATGGACCAAAATTGTTGAAAATATATTCAAGTTTTAATAAAATAAGTGTTGGTAAAGGCAGTTCTGCATGGAGTTCCTCAAAAATTGATTTAAATTGAGGCACCACATATGATATTAAAACAGTGAATGCAATAGCCATCGCAATCATTACATTTCTTGGATATGCCATCGCTTTTTTAAATTTAACAACATTGGCTCTTATTTCTTCAAGCATATTGGCCAAGGAGTATAAAGCTTCATCCAAATTACCGGTTTTTTCTCCAAGTTCAACCATTGCAATAGTTAAATTTCCAAGTTCATAGCGAAAGTTTTGCATAGCCGATGAGATTGAGTGCCCGGCATTAATATCTTCTGCAATTTTTGAAAAGACAAATTTTAGTGCTTCATCTGTTGTTGCAGTTGCAATTTCACTAAGTGAATCATGTATAGAAATACCTGCATTAGTCATAACAGCTAATTGTCGAATCGCTGCAATAAGTGCATCAGGCTTGATTTTTCTCTTTTTTATATTTGATAAAAAACTTGTTTTAAATCTTTTAAGCTGTGCTTCAAGCGGTTCTTGAGTTTCTGCAACTTTGATAATAATGCCGGAAAATTTTAATTTAGCGTAACTATTTGCCTCTTTCTTGTTTTCAGCATAGAGTCCTATCTCTTCTTTTTTCCCTTTTGTTAAAACAGTTGCTACAAAATATTTCATCCTTTTGCCACCTTTAATACTTCTTCTATACTGGTTATGCCATCAATTGCTTTTTGGATACCATTTTGAAAGAGTCCTATAAACCCTTCTTCTTTAGCTTGTTCAAGCATCTGTTCTTTGGAAGCACCTTTAGCAATTAAAGAAGAGAGTTCTTCTGAAATATTAAGTACTTCACATATCATTTCTCTTCCCATATAACCAGTGTCAGCACACTCTTTACAACCTTTTCCTTTGTAAAAAATTGTACCTTCCGGTACAACACCGTCTATTTCTTCTAAGACAGAAGCAGAAAGTGTGTCTTCTGTTTTACAATACGTACATATTTTTCTAACGAGTCTTTGAGCTTGAATGGCTACAAGTGCACCACTGATCAGATAATGTTCTATGCCCATATCTGCCATACGCGGTATTGCACTAATGGCATCGTTCGTATGAAGTGTTGAAATAACCATGTGACCTGTTAATGCTGCTTTAATAGCAATTTCAAGCGTTTCCTGATCGCGAATTTCACCAATCATAATCTTATCAGGGTCTTGTCTTAGAATTGACCTTAGTGCATCAGCAAAACTAAGACCAACTTTTGCATTGACCTGGACTTGCTGAATGAGATTCATTCTATACTCAACAGGATCTTCAACAGTAATTACTTTATCTTCTACATTTCTGAGTTCATTTAACGCACCATACAAAGTAGTAGTTTTACCACTTCCTGTAGGTCCGGTAACCAGAATGATTCCATATGGTGCCTTGAGACCTTTGAGGAGTTTTTGGTAACTAATGGAGTCCATTCCTGCGTCTTCTAGCCTTACTAGTGCTTTTTGTTTATCTAAAACACGCATAACAATTGATTCACCATAAAGTATTGGCAATGTTGATATACGAAAGTCATATTCTCTAGCTCCAACCATGGTAGAAAATCGGCCGTCTTGTGGTTTTCTTTTTTCAGCAATATCTAAATTTGCAAGAAGTTTTAGCCTTGAAGCTAGAGGCGGGTAAATATCTTTTTCAAAAATAAACATTTCAGTTAATTTTCCATCTACACGTCCTCGAACCATGCAGTTCTTTTCAGTAGGTTCAATATGAACATCACTTGATCTGGAATTAATACATGTCTTTAAAACAACATCTATAAGAAGTAAAATTGAAGATGCCTCTTGTTGTTCTTCTATTGTACTGATAGAGTTTAACTCATCGCGTATTTTTTTTACCAAATCTTTAATACTGTCTTTGAGACTGATTTTATATAAATAAGACAGAATTTGTTTTTTTGTTGCTAAAGCAATTTTAAGAATTTTTCTTGGAAAAAGTCTTTGAATTGCTTCTTGAGCATCCATATCCAACGGATCGCTAAAAGCAACAGTAACACTCATATCATCTTGAGATATTGGTATTGCATTATGCTTTTCGAGTTGGTTGAGAGGGACTTTTTCAATAAGATTATAATCCATGTCAATAGAATCAAGATCTAAGAAGAGAAGGTCAAGCTCCTGTGCCAGCCTTTCAAGCACTGTTTTCTCTTGTATGTAATCATAATTATCAATGATAGAAAGGTCATAAACACCTTCTCTTATTTGATGAACAATGAATCTGACAAGTCGTTCCATAGTCATGAAGCCAGAGAGAGTGATATCTCGAAGGATTAGGTTTTCGCTAATACCTTTTGCTAGAAGCCTATCTACTTGCCCCTTCATTATTGAACCGTTAGCAAGTAAGTCAGTTGTTATTCTATCCACAATAACTCCTACCAATATACGTGACGTTTTAAAATTATTGTATCATAATATTCTTCAATAACCATTTTGCTGATTCTATAATTTTTAGAAATATAGAGCTTGTAGCTGAGTTTTGGATCACTTGGGTCTTCAAACAGGTAAAAAGCTCTTGGTTCATGCTTACCGAGTTTCGTATACAAATCAAAGACTCTTGATAAAACATAATCTGTTGAAGGAAGAATATATTTAGACAAATCATATCCATCAAGAAGAGCATGATATAAAAGTTTTTTTTGCATTAAAATGACTGCAAAATAGGCGGAGTTTGCACGAGCCTCTTTTGAAAATTTTAATGTGGCTATTGGTATAGACAACCTGTCTATATAGTCTGAATATAAACATCCAAATGCATATAAATTGACAAATTCTTCATCTTGTTTATATTTTTGAAAATTATTAAAACCTGTCGTGCAAACCTTTTCATATTTTTTATTTTGATATAAAGTAAATAAATTTTGTTTTATATCATATGCCAAAAGGTTATAAGCGAGTATAAAAAATATGATTAATTTCATTTAAATTTTCCTGATGTGATTTCATTTAGAAGTATCTCTGCATTACTTGAGTGTGAAACTTTTATATACGCTTGAAGTGTATGAATTGCTTTATCTTTTTTATGGAGTTTTGCAAGTGATCTTGCAAAAATGATCCAGCTTGCTTCTATATTGGAATTTATTTGATTTGTAATAAGAGCATAGTTATATGACTGTTCATAGTTGCCAAGTTCATAATATTTTTTTGCAACAAACAGACTAAGAGCAGGATTGTTGTTCTTCTTAAATCGTTTAATAATCTCAAAAATATCGTTTTGGGTCTCTTTTCGCTCAATTGTAATGGCAACTTTAGGTTCTTTTTTAACTGGAGTGATTTCAGGTGTAATGTCTTGAATAACTTCTTGTGCGACTTTTTGTTTAGCTATTTTTTTTGGTTTTTTTACAGTTGGTTTTTTTACATATTGTGGTTGTGATGCTTGATGTTGAATATTTTTCATAAAATTCATTGATGGTTGCAGTTTCTGAGTTTGTACGGCTGGCTGTGGAGTTACTGATTTTTTTTGTGCTATTATTACTTTTGGTTCCATTATGTCAACTTTAGCTTTTTTTGGAATATCTGTTACTTGAACTTTCTTTTTTTGTATAATTTGTTTTTTTTGAGGCATACTCTTTTTTGAATCTGGGTAAAAATAATATGCAAGGGGAAGAATTATTATTAAACTTATTCCTATAACAATATAAGGTAAAAAAGATTTTATTTTATATATTTTCCAACGTCTTTCTAAATCATGAATATTAAGCATTAATGAGTCCCGTATGTATTGCAGCCATTTCTACAAATTTATTTGGAATATGGGTTGTATTCATTGGATATATATGGCTGTTTTGCTCATAGGTATCATAAATATCAAAGAGTGTATAAAGCAATTTATTTGTATCTCTATAGTTTCCATTTGTAAGTTTGTAAATCTTATTTACTGTTTTTGTACTAAACATATTTGCAGTATCGAAACAGTTTGCTTTCATGAGTTTTTTTTGTATATAAATTTTGAGCTCTGTATTTGAAGCATTCTCAAGTTCAAATGTTTCCCAAATCCTGGTTTGAAAATGCTCTTTTGCAATAAGGTCTTCTTTTTCTGTTTTATGTAAAGTGATAACAAATTTAATACATCTTGTATCAGACAAAAGTCTTATTTTTTCCATTAATATTTCAGAATAAAGTTGTGCTTCATCCAATAAAACAATCGGAACTTCTTCTATTGCTCTATCCTTTACAATCTTCATAAATTGAGTAAAATTTAAGGTGTCATTATATTTTATATTGAATATATCTTGTGCAAGTGTTTTGTAAAATTCATTTTCATCAACAATAGGTGTTTGGTAGAGATATATATTATTCTCTTGATACAAGTCATTGTAAAGTTTTGTCAAAAACATACTCTTCCCTGTGCCTGGTTTTCCAAACAGAAGTATCATTTTAAGAGGTTTAGTCATTGAACCTTTTAAAGATTTATATATAGTAGACACTCTGTCTAGCTGTATATAATCTTTGGCATTGACCGTATCTAAGAAAACATTTTTTGAATTTGCAAAGATACTGTCCATATGTTATTTACCTTCTTTCTCTTCATCATCTTTTTGATTTAATTTGACTTCTTTTTTTATATTTGAAGCAGATTCTAGAGTAAGTAAATCGTCACTCAAACCTTCATATCCTAAATCACTCAAAGAGATTGAATTTTTTTCTTTGTGAATAATATGCGGCTCAATAATAATTACAAGTTCTTCAACAGTTTTTACCATTTCTTCATGTTTGAATAAATAACCAAGGATAGGAATACTGCCTAAAATTGGTACCTGATTAGAATCATTTGTATTTTTTGTATTAATAAGACCGCCTAATATAATTCTGTTGCCATCTTTTACCGTTACAACAGAAGATAATTGGCGGCGATTTAAATCCGGTGGCATATCTCTACCGCTATTTGGTGTTTGTGAAATATCTGTTGTTGTTTCTGACAATGATGGATTTATTTTAAGTGTAATAGTTTTATCATCAGAAATTTCAGGAGTAATGGTTAACAAAACACCTGCAAATACAGAGTTTACTTGATCATTTTGTGTTGTTGCTGCGACGCCGCCGCCTGTTCCCTGTTGATTTGTAGAAGATACAATTTTATAAAAATACTCTGTTCCAGCTGTAATAAGTGCTGGTTGATTATTTAAAGTTAGTACTTTTGGATTGGATATAGAAGTAACGTCACCCTGTGTTTTAAGAAATTTAATTACTTCATTGAGCTGTCCTCCGGCACTCATTGTAAAGAGTTGAGATGCACCGGCACCTACTGCAGCTGTATCTGTGATAATACCATCAGCAGGTATAGTCGTTCCTATGTTGTTATAATTGGCTGTACTTGCGGAGAGTTTGATATTTTGCAGTGCATAGAGCTGCTTCCAGTCAATACCTGTTGTTCTTCCTTTACTCATCGTTACCGATAAGAGCTGTACATCTATAAGAACCTGCAGTTTTACTTTGTTTTGAAGTTTTTTTAAATAATTTTCAAAACGTTTTAACTGTTTATCGGTTGCCGTAACGGTAATCAATCCTGCATTTTTATTTATAATTGGAGCAGGAGCTTTATAGATATCATGCGGACGATTCAAAACATTTTGAAATTCAGTATCAAGTTGTTCCCAAAATTTTACTTCATCAGAACTTTCAATTTTTATACCGGTATCAGATGTTGAATTGCCTCCAGTTGATGATGAACCTGTTGTTCCACTTTGTGAAGAAGCTGTGGCACTGCCACCCGATGCCCCTTGCTGTGCATTAGATGATGAACTAAGCGTTACATCCGTACTTCCTGTACTCTTTCTTTGTGAAAGAATATAGTCGATACTAAACACTTTTGTCTTTAAATAAGAGATTTTCAGTAAATTATTCTCAAGTGTATAAGACAGATTGTGTTCTGTTAAGATTATATTGAGTACTTCATCAATAGTTAAATTCTTTAAGTTTGTTTTATTCAATCTTGTATTTAAGAATTTTTTTGCATGGGGATCAGTAACTATAATACTAAAGCCGCATTCATCACTAAGCTGTTCGATAAAATCAACTATTTTAGTGTTTTTTGCAGAACTGATACTAAAAAGCTCATAAGAACAGTCTGCAAAACTACTTGTTGAAAGCATAACGGTAATCATAGCCGTGTAAAGTGATGTTTTTATAAATTTCATTTGAGATCCCTACTTATTGTTGATTTTAATTTTTTTACTTCTGCTCACAGTGGAAAGAAGAAGTTTTTTGTTTTTTCGAATTAATAGAACAGATTTTCTGTCAACCTTAACCAATTTATAGCCATGTATGTAACTGCCCTGTTTGTACCATTTCCCGTTAATCATTGCTGATTTATTTAAGATGGCCTCTAGTCTGAAGTGTAAAGTTCTACGTTTGACGACTTTTTTGTATCTTGAATAAGAAGCAGGGGATATTCCTTTCTTTGTTCCTAATAGTTTTGAATCATCATTTTTATGCAAGAAAATAAAAGGATCTTTGATTTTAGAAATTTCTTTGTCAGAAATTCCAACTCTTGCCGGCTTAATTGCTTCAACTTGCTCATCAACCCATGCTAATTCATTAGAAAATAGTTGTGTTGCTATAAGGAATGTTAATAGTAAGTATAAATTTTTCATTAGTATGTAATCCCCCATACAGATATATTTAAATCGGAATTTAGAATCTGATCTGCTCTAATATCAAAGTTGTGTATATCAACCACCAACTCACTTTGTTCTAGTGAATTAATGAACTTTAAGGTGTTTTTATAATCTGCCACTGATTTAATAGTGATATCCAATATATGACCAAATGAACTGTCAGTTTGAGCATATCTATTAGTTAAAGTAATTAATTTAACATCATATTTTTGAGCATTTTTGGTTATAGAATCTAAATATTCACCCCATGCACGTTCATCATATATTAAAGATGAAATTGTTTCAATTTTACTTTTTATATATGCATTTGTGTCTTTTAATGCAATAATTTCGTTATTTATTTTCTGGATTTCTCTTTCAAGTTGTACAATTTTGGACTCTGGATTTCGTTGTAGAAATGCTTTATCTGCATTAATTTTAGTTTGAAGATTATTTACATTTGCCCTAGTACGTTCAAACTTTTCAAAAGAACTATCCCAAAAAAGAAGATATGCAAAGGCAAAAATAATAGCCACAACCATTGCATAAGTCATATATGTATCTTTTTGACTTTTATCTTTAAAAGCAGCATCTATTCTATGGAGATAATCTTCAATATTTATTTTCATAATATGCTCACCTTTAATTCACTGAAGTATTTATTTGTTTTAATATCAAAAGTAATCTCTTCCAATGTGAACTTGTATTTTCCTTCATGAACTTTAGTCACATACTCAACCAGTTGAGTAATTTTTCTGTCTTTGTCCGAGACCAAGTGAAGAGTAAGTATCTTTTCTTGATTTTTTTCAGCATACCTAGCTGCTTCAATATTAACACCATATCTATTTAAATCTTTGGTAAACATCGTTAAAAGCTTTGCTTTCATAGGATAATCTACTTTTACCTCATGAATTTTTACAAGTGTATTTTTCTTGTCTGTATATTCTTTTTTTTCTTTAGCAAACAATGTAAGTGCTTTGTCTTTATCTGCCCGTCTATTTTTAATTGTAGCTTCTCTTGTTATTTTAATATTATGAAGCTCTTTATACTTTTGTTGGAGCAAATCCTCTTGAAGTGCCTGTGCATAAGTTAAAATCCAGTATGTGATCGGGTAAGCAAATGCAAGAGCAAATGAAGCCAATATTAAAATTATAAGTTTACCACTTGCTCTTTTAATAAATTTTGGAGGACGTTTGTACTCGGTGAAATTACATTCGTATCTTTCATCTTTTGGTAATGTTGTATAAAGATGCATCAGTGCATGTAATTGATCTATATAGGTATTTTCTGTTTCAAAACCGTAGTCAAATTCAAATTCACTTGATTTTATATTTAACTCGACTTCTAACATTTCATAAAGTTTTGTGACAGTCGGAAGTTGCGCACCTATATAAACATGCTCAAATTTTTCAATTTCGAAAGCTCTTTTTGCATATGTGAGAATATCATTGATATTCGCAAAGAATTCTTTATAAAGACGTATAAAAAATTCTTTATACTCGCTAGTAGTTTCTTTTAAATTTTCTTTAGAGAAAAAATGTATGAACTCTTCATATTCAATTCTTTCACCATGAAGTTCGCAAAAACGTTCATGCATTTCCAAAAGAGAATATTTTAAAGATTTTGTATATATGAATTCTTTATTCCCGTAAATAGTTAAAAAAGCATCGTTTTCTTGTATATATATGAAACAATGAATACCATTACTGTCGATTAGTTCTTTTGTATACAGAGACTTTATTAAAAGAGGAGAAGGGATGATTACATCAATATATTTTACTTTTTCAACTACTTTTAAAAAAGTATTGGTTATATCTAATGGGTCTACAATAAAAACATGAAAATATCTATTTTCCTCATCAAGCGTATTAAATGTTTCTATATATTGAATTTTATACTCAACTGCCTGGTCAAGTGCTAATTCGTCATATGCCTTATTGTTGATAGCGTCAAATAAGTCTTCTTGGGGAATATTTTTACTGATTTCAATCTGAGCATTTATAAACTCTTTTGTACTTATATATGAAATTACAAACTGATCTTTTGAAAATTCCGGTGTTGTTGTTTCAGTGATGAAACTTGATATTCCATTAAAGTATGTCTCTTTGTATGGATTAACAGACAATACACTTGAAAAAGAGTGTTGTGTTGATGTATTCATTAACTATAATCCTATTTAAAATGAACCAATAACATGGAACAAAATTCATCATTTTCGTAAAATTCCACCCTATATGTCTTATTGTTATTATCAATTGAATATTTTTTATTCAATTTTTTCAAAGATACATCAGTCTGACTCTCATCTGATTTGCCTTTTTTATAATAACCTATAATATTAACACGGTAGTTCTTAGCTTTGATAACTTTAAAATCGTCATTTACATAAAATTCTGAAGCTTTTGGAAAAGAAACCTCTTTACCGTCTACAACAAACTTATATTTTTCTTGACAATTTCTCGACATTTTAAAGTACTGAGGCTTTAATATGGTAATTAACTTGTTACCAATATATACTAAATATTTGCCTCTTTGCTTCTTTATTTTACCCAATGGATTGGAAAAATAAAATTCGTTACTTTTTGATTCTATCGGAATATAGCTTAAAGATTTTTTTATATTATTTAAATTTAACAAAAAATTGTGATTTATTACTAAAATACCATAATCTTTTATTATTTTATTGATTCCTACTTCATTGAGAGTAAAGTCTCTGTGAAACGTAATTCCCATTACTTTCATGTACTCTTCTATTGCCAATAATTGATAGAAAACTTTTTGGGATAAGGTAGAGAGATTTTTACTTGTTTCTATTGCAAATGCAGGTTTGTCGTTTGTAACGGCAAAGTAAGTGAGTGAAAGTTGCATGGCTTCATCTTCGTATTTTGTATTGGTATTTTTTACATTAAAGCTATGATGCTTTTTTAATAACTTTTTATTAATATTGTCTTTGACCGTTTTTGCTATATTGTCGAGGTTTCCAAAAAGTTGTTGCTCTTTGAGTTTACATTGATCAATAACACAGGTTTGCCCCCAGGCATTAGGATTAAATATACTTCCTTGATTTTTTTTACGGTAAAAACCGTGACCATCATGCAAATTTAGAACTAAAGAAACTTTTTTAGAAAGTATTATTTTTTTTATCTCATTGACGATTTCTTTATCTTTGTCATTTTTGTCTATATGTGAAAATTTTCGATTCATATCACCATGAATTCCACGTTTGTTTGCAATAATACTTTCTGCATTCAAGTTTGGTACAACCCATAGATTTTTTGATGTTATTGTGTAATGTGTAGCTAAAATGGATGATGCAAAATATCCGCCGGGTTCATTGCCGTGAATGCCTCCAATGACTAATAACGTAGTATTTGAATCTTTATTCTCTTTTTTAATTAAGTTTATATGTGCACTCAATATAAAGGGGAGAAGAATAGCTATGAATATTTTTATAATTAGAGACATTTATTTCTCTGTAATAATATTGAATTTATTGTTTTGCAGTTTTACGATTAAGATTTTTCGTCCTTTAAAAGAAAAACTATTGGATTTATACTCTTCATCAAAGGTTATTCTGTACATGTTTTTCATATTTGGATACGTGACAATATTAATATTTTGAAATAGTATAGTTTTTCTTTCGTGCTTTGCAAAAACTCTTGTTTTATATTTTTTAAATTTTTTGAAATTCATGCCGTCATATCGTTTAAATTCCGGTGCATAAAAATTAAGATATTTTTCTGTTTCATTATATAGCCAAGCATAACGCCATGTATAAAGTTCAGAAAGAAGCTTCGCCAGTGTCTCTTTAGAAGGATTAGTGCTATCATCTGTATTTTCTTTAATAATAAGAATCGTTTTTTTAATATCTATATTTCTATTAAGGCACTCTATACTTTTATTTTTTATAGCAATACAGCCTTTTGTAAACTCATCTCTCTCTTGATCTGTCGGTAGACCGTGAATCCAGATACCTTGTCCTGTTTTGCCTTTGTACTTATCAAATAAATTTGGATAAGAAGTAACAAAAGCCATTGGACCGTAAAAAGAATCAACTTTAGATATTTTTTTTACGATATCGTAAACACCTATAGGTGTTTTTAAATCTCCTTCTTTCTTTTTATCTCCTTTGAGTTTCCCGGTAAAAGCATTGTATTCTTTTCGAAGCTTGTATGTATTGTTGGAGTCTTTAGAATAGATTAAAAGCTCTGATTTTGATTTGTCACATAATAGGATATTTGTATATGATTCAATATAGCCAAACTTCGTGTCTTTATTTTTGAGAAACTCTTTCCAATAGCTTGTGTCCGTTAAACTTTTATCGAGTGTTTTTTCAATGTTTTTGATGCCGTGGAGTCTGTAGTTTGTCAGTATTTCATTATCTGTAGCAAAAACAGAAGTAGAAAGAAAAAGTATAAATAAAGCTTGAAAAGTTGCCGTATAAAACTTATTTTCCATTGTCATATCCTATTTCTTTTAGGAAGTTTTTATCTTTTGTCCAGCCTTTTTTTACGGTAACTTGAAGATTAAGATAGGCTTTTTTACCGCTGAGTCTTTCGATTTTTTCTCGGGCAGATTTTCCTATACGTTTGACTGCTTCGCCGCCTTTTCCGATGATGATGCCTTTTTGTGACTCTTTTTCTATAATGATAGTTGCATAAATTCTGTCAATACCGGCTTCTTCTTCAATCGAATCAATAATGACATCAGATTCATAAGGAACTTCATCACTGATATTTTCAAAAATAGCTTCACGGACGAATCCTGCATAAATATCACGAACAAGCTCACTTGTTAAATCCTCGGGATCATAGAGATAAGGTGAGTCCGGCAAATTTTTTGCAATAATATCCAGTAAATCTTTATGTCCGACTTTGCGAGGAATAGCAACAGGAATAAGGGCTTCAAAATGATCAGCATATTTATTGTATGAACCAATAGCCTTAAAAAGTTTTTCTTGAGAAACCTGATCGATTTTACTTAATACTATAATATGCTTCACACGTCCATTATTGATTTTTAAAAATTTTTCATAATACTCTGTTGCATCAGTTACAGGTGCCAAATAAACGATTAAATCACAATCACCCATTGCTTTAAGTGCTTCATCAAGCATAAATTGATTTAACATTTTTTCTTTTTCATGCAGACCGGGTGTGTCAACAAAAATAATTTGTGCATTCTCATGCATAACAATTGCATTAGAACGCTTTCTTGTTGCATTTGCCTTTTGGCTTACCATTGCAATTTTTTCTCCCAAAAGGGAATTCATCAGGGTACTTTTACCCGCATTTGGACGTCCAATTAAGGAAACGAAACCAGCTTTAGTCATATATAAACCTTATTTATTTTATACAGACACAAGGGTCTGTCTTTAGTCGCCATAGCGGCGCAAGCGGAGTAAAGGAACTTTGTTCTTTTACGGGACTATTATAGAATATATCTTGATAAATCTTCATCTTCTACGGCGTTATCCAGTTTTTCATGTACAAGCTCGGCTGTGATGATAAACTCTTTTCCTTTGTATTCATCTGCATTAAAGCTAATGTCTTCAAGGATACGCTCTAATACTGTGTGTAAGCGTCTTGCACCTATATCTTCAGCCGTTTCATTGGCTCGGTGTGCAAGTTTTGCAATGGCTCTTGCTGCTTCATCTTCAAATATCAGATTCATTCCTTCAACGGCCAAAAGAGCCTGATACTGTTTGAGCAGAGAGTTTTGCGTGTGCGTTAAAATTTTATAAAGTGTATCTTCTGTTAATGCTTCCAACTCGACACGTAAAGGAAATCTGCCTTGCAGTTCGGGAATTAAATCGCTTGGTTTACTGACATGAAAAGCACCGGCTGCAATGAAAAGGATATGGTCGGTGTTAATAGTTCCATATTTTGTTGAAACACTGCTTCCTTCGACAATAGGGAGTAAGTCTCTTTGGACTCCCTCTTTTGAAGGATCATTTCTTCCTTGACTTTTTTCACTCAGAGCAATTTTGTCTATTTCATCAAGGAAAATAATGCCTCCGTTTTCAGCACGACGAAGAGCTTCTGCATTGACTCTCGTCATATCCAGTAATTTATTTGTTGCTTCTTGTCGAAGAAGCATCTTGGCATCTTTTACCGTTACTTCTTTTTTGTTGTCTTCTTTGTTAATTGTTGCAAATACTTTGGAAAAGCTTTCTTGAACTTTTGCCATTTCGGGAGGCAGGTTTGTATCATTGAACTCTATATTGAGCTTTTCAATTTCAAGCTCAATAGTTTTGTCATCCATTTCACCTGATTCTATGCGTTTTTCCATAGCTTCAAGCAGTCTTTGGTAATCATCTTTTTTACTTTCACTTGCACCTGTAGGAAGAGGGGGAAGCAGCTTTTCTGTAATTTTGTTGATGATGTAGTTTTCGATTTTTTCTTTGTTAGCATCTTCTTGTTCCGCTTTTACAATGCTGATAGAGTTAACAACTAAATCACGTATCATAGACTCAACGTCACGACCGACAAAGCCTACTTCCGTATATTTACTCGCTTCAACTTTTATGAAAGGTACTTTCATCATTTTTGCCAAACGGCGTGAGATTTCTGTTTTTCCAACTCCGGTTGAGCCAATCATTAAAATGTTTTTTGGAGTGATTTCATTTTTGAGTTCATCATCAAGTTGCATACGTCTGTAGCGTGTGCGCAAAGCAAGGGCAATAGTCTTTTTAGCATCTTTTTGGGCAATAACATACTTGTCCAGGTACGCAACTATCTCTTTAGGGGTTAAATTCACTGTTCTTCTCCATCTAATATGAGTGTTTTTATATTGTGATTGGTATAAATACATAAATCAGCGGCAATATGCAATGACTCTTTTACTAACGTTTCTTCATCGAGTGAAGCATGTTTTTTAAGTGCCCGTGCAGCAGAAATGGCAAAATTGCCTCCGCTGCCGATAGAAGCAATTTCTCCGTCTTCAGGTTCAACGACATCACCGTTTCCCGTAAGTATAAAGATGTGTTCTTGATTTAAAACAATCATCATTGCTTCCAAACGACGTAAAACTTTGTCTTTTCTCCATGCTTTAGAAAACTCAACAACGGACTTGAGTAAATCCCCTTTTTTATTCTCTAAAAATTCTTCAAACATATCAAATAAGTTGAAAGCATCGGCAGTGCTTCCTGCAAATCCTGCAAGAATTTTACCATGGTATAGTGTACGAATTTTTGTTGCATTGCCCTTTAAAACGCTGTCCCCAAAGGTGACTTGACCGTCACCGCCGATAACGGCTTTATTTTTGCCTCTGTAAGCCAGTATAGTAGTAGCATCAAACATTAGTTCCTACTCTCCTTGTACATCTACATGAAGTTTTGCATGAATTCCATGACCTAATTTTAGATCTAAATCATGTTCACCGATTGTTTTTATAGCAGTTTTGTCCGTAATGGCTTTTTTATCTATTTCAATTCCATGCTGTTCTTTGAGGGCATTGGCAACTTCTTCTTTTGTAATAGCACCAAAGAGATGACCGTTATTTCCTACTTTTTTTGTAATGATAACTTCAAGCTTATCAAGTTTTTGTGCTATCTCTTTAAGTCTTGCGATTTCTGCTGCTTCTTCGGCTTTTAATCTTTCTTGTTCTGCTTTATGCTCAGCCAATATTTCCGGAGTTGCATGCTTAGCAAAACCTTTTCCTATTAAAAAGTTTTTTCCGTAACCGTCTTTTACTTCTTTTACTTCACCGGCTTTGCCTAAACTTTTTACATCTTTAATTAATAGTACTTTCATAAATAATTCCTAATTTTTATATTATCTTTGTATTTCACCCGGGTAAGAAACGATACCATTTGTAAGATTGCCAATTTTTGTGTAACCATTGTCTGTTAAAATTCTAGCAACATGGGCAGAACGACTTCCTACATGGCAGTAGAGTATGATGTTTTCATCTTTTGCATAGTTTGTTTCTTCCCATGTTTGAAAAAATGAACTTGTAGGTACCAATTTGTCAGCACCTTTAATGTGACCCATCTGCCACTCCATATACTCACGAACATCAACAAGTTTAAAATTAACCATTCCGAGTTCACGTGCTTCAAGAAGTGAAACAAGCTCATCCCCATCTAACTCATTTTTGTTTACAAGCATTTCACACTCTTCTTTTGTAAGCCCTCTTGAATGTGTATGGGAAACTTCTTCCATTCCTAGTTCAACGCGTTTTTTCTCAGCATATTCGGGAGTACAGAAAATTCCACAGTGACAGACACCGCTTTGTGGTATCTCTTTTTCTATGGCAGGCTTACATGGGCAGATTCTGTCATCAACAGATTTTGGCTTTTCACCTGTAGTGTCAACCATAAAACAAGGACAAAAACGTTTTTTGTACATCATTTTATTTCGAGCAAGACCCATCTGCACACCTTCATTTACATCTTCTTGAGGGTTGTATACCCAGCCGAATTGTGCATTGACTTTATCTGTAAACTTTATTGTTTTTTCAAGTTCAGCTTGAAATTCCGGTGAATTCATATCAATTTTAATCATACTCATGTATATATCCTATTTGTTCTTGAATTTATTTCTTGCTTTACCTTCAATGATAAAACGTAATGCATTAAGTTTAATAAAACCTTCTGCATCTTTTTGGTTATATACTTCATCTTCTTCGAAAGTTGAATATTCAGGATTGAAAAGTGAGACATCAGAATTTCTTCCGACAACAGTGACATTTCCTTTGTATAATTTTAATCTTACTGTTCCTTCTACCCATTTTTGTGTTTGATCAATAGCTGCCTGCAGCATTTCACGCTCAGGTGCAAACCAAAAACCGTTATAAATAAGTTTTGCATAACGAGGCATCATCTCATCTTTAAGATGTGCTGCTTCACGGTCAAGTGTAATGGATTCTATTGCCCTGTGAGCCTTTAACATAATTGTTCCGCCCGGAGTTTCATAACATCCACGGGCTTTCATGCCGACAAAACGGTTTTCAACAATGTCAACACGACCAATTCCGTGCTTATTGCCATACTCATTTAATGTTTTAAGCATAGTGGCAGGTGAAAGTTTTTCTCCGTTGAGTGCGACAGGGTCACCATTTTTGTATTGAATTTCTATATATTCAGGAGTACTTGGAGCCTTCTGGGGTGAAGTTGTCCATAACCACATAGACTCTTCAGGTTCTGCAGAAGGATCTTCTAAAATTCCGCCCTCATAAGAGATATGAAGTAGATTCGCATCCATAGAGTAAGGAGATTTTTTCCCTTTTTTCTCAATTTGAATGCCATGCTCGGCCGCATAAGCCAAAAGTTTTTCACGAGAGTTTAAATCCCATTCACGCCATGGAGCGATGATAGTCAGTGTTGAATCTTGTCCCAAGTAACCCATCTCAAAACGAACCTGGTCATTTCCTTTGCCGGTTGCCCCATGAGCAACACCGTCTGCACCGGTAATCTTTGCAATTTCTGCCTGACGTTTTGCAATAAGAGGACGGGCAATAGAAGTCCCTAAAAGATACTCTCCTTCATAAATAGCATTCGCTCGAAACATTGGGAAAACGAAATCTTTTACAAACTCTTCACGTAAATCATCAATAAAAATATTTTCAGGTTTAATGCCAAGTTCAAGTGCTTTTACGCGTGCGGGTTCAAGCTCTTCACCTTGTCCTAAATCTGCCGTAAACGTAACAACTTCGCATTTGTATTCATCTTGCAGCCATTTTAATATAACACTGGTGTCAAGTCCGCCAGAGTATGCTAAAACAACTTTTTTAACACTTTTTTTCATGTAAAAAACCTTTGATAATAAAATAATTACCGCGATTATAACTAAAAAAAAGTGAGAAGTTGCTTATGTATTTTGGATTTAAGATTTTGGGTAAAGATTTCTAAAGAAACGTGTTACATGTAAAGAAGTGTCGCAGATAAATTAATGTCTGCAAGCATGGAAAATTATCCTTTTGAGTCAAATAATATTCCGCTTACTTCTTGCATTTTTGGAAGAAAATCTTGTGCCTGTTCGGCTGGAAATCTTCGTATCATTTTATCTGTTTTTACATCAATTGCAGCAACGTAAAAAATATCATTTGTATCCACTCCAAATTTTATATTTGTGTTGAGCGGAGCAAGTGCATCATTGAGTTGTTGTACCAAATCTTCAACGTCCTTTTTCGAATCCATTTTTTTTGTATCATTTACTGCAGAATTTTGTATCTCTTTTACAACATCAGCCTGTTTTGTTCTTGTTTGTGAACTCTGTTGTACATGCTGAGATTGTTCTTGTGCTCTTCCTTGAACCTCTGCCGTACCTACTTGTGATTGTTGCTGTCTTGCAACGTTAGCAATGCCATCCATGACTTACTCCTCTGCTTGAAAGTATAATTATTAATGACAAAATCGGCTAATAATTTAATTACTTTAGAAAATATTTGAATTTTTTTTGTTTATCCTAAAATTTTTATGATAATCTTGCGTTTATGAAAGAATATATAACACTTTTAAAAGAAGAAAAAGTACTCAGAAAACTCTCTAGCATACAGCTGATTTCTTATTTTGGCGCATGGTTTTCCAATGTTGCTATTTATACGTTGCTTATTGAATTAAATGTTTCAGCTTCCGTTGTTGGTTTTGTGGCTATGTTGAATTTTTTAGCAGGGGTGATTCAAGCTCCGTTTTCGGGTCCGATTATAGATAGAATGAGTCCGAAAAAACTGATGTTGATGCTTATAGTTGTTGAAATTATTGCTACGATTTCTTTGATATTTGTTACACAGCTTTCAGATTTATTGCTTTTATATGTGCTGATATTTTTCAAGATGGCGGCTGCTTCGTTTTATTTTACGACTGAGATGTCGCTTCTACCGAAAATTTTACATGGCAGTAAACTGCAGCGTTCTAATGAACTGCACTCCATTATTTGGTCGCTCTCATATACGCTTGGAATGGCTGTAAGTGGTTTTGTTGTTTATTGGTTTGGTATAAAAACAGCCTTTTTGCTTGACGGTTTAATGTTTTGTGTTGCTTTTGTCCTGCTTTATAATACTGAGATAAAAATTGAAATTCTTAAAATCGAAGAAAATATTTTTGCTATGATGAGGGAGACTTTTGTGTATCTTAAAAAGACGCCAAAAGCTTTTCATTTGATGCTTATACACTCTTTTGTCGGATTAACGGCTTTTGATGCTTTGGTAGCATTGATGGTAGATGAATATTATGCATCTATTATTGCGGCTTCACTTGCACTTGGACTGTTGCATTCTGCACGGGCGATAGGACTTGTAATCGGTCCCGTATATATAGGTAAATGGATTACGAATAAACGACTTATTTATATTTTTATAGCACAAGGTTTGGCTGTTTGGCTTTGGGCATTTGTGATGCAAGATTTTTATCTTTCACTTGCAGCGAGTGTTGTCGTGGGGTTTTTTACAACAACTTTATGGTCTTACAGCTATACGCTTTTACAAAAAAATATAGAGAAAAAATATTACGGGCGTATAGTAGCTTATAACGATATGCTTTTTTTATCTTCGGCTGCTTTTACCTCTTATATGATTGGATTTTTGGCAACCCATTCATTTTCTTTAGAGGCAATTACAGCTATAATGGGCAGTGGTTTTTTTATAGGAGCAATTTACTATAAATATGTGCTGCAAAGCCAAAATATAAAAGAGATTTCCCAATGAGTTTTGCAATTATCGGCGGAGTACTGTTAAATATCGGTGCGTATCTTACCTATAAAGGGAAAATCTATCAGGCGGTTATTGTGTATCTTTTTGCAGATATCTGCTGGATAATTATGGCTGTGCAAAAAGATGACATGATCGGCGCCGGTTTTATTATAATGGGTACGGTACTGGGATTTTTGGCATATTTGAAGATGAAAGAGGGTGTAATGCGTAAAAGTTTAAATGAGGAAGAAAAATGATTTATAAATCAACAGAGGGTGATATCAGTTTGGAAAATTTAACACGTCTGTATGGAGCCGCAGTGATTGATATGCAGGGTGAAATTGCCGAGATGAGCTTGGAATGGTTTGACTTGTACGGTGACAAAGTAAAGCTGATAAACTATGTACTTGTGTTTGATTATACCCCGCCGGGAGAAAATGTAAGAGATAAAAAAGTTTTGGAGTTTGCAACAAAAGAAGCACTTATAGAGACGATGCAAGAGGTAGCACAATTTTTTCAAAAATAATTTCAAAAGATACTAAAAAAGTACTCTCGCTTGCTTTTCCTGCGGCACTTAAACACCTTGTAGATATCTTACAGGTACTTATAGATATGCTGATGGTCGGAACGGTGAGTGTTGCGGCACTTGCGGCTGTGGGTATGAGTATGCAGTTTATGATGATTGTCAATGTATTGATGACTTTGTATGTTATAGGCGGGAATGCACTTATTTCAAGATTTATCGGGCAAGGCAGAAAAAATAGAGCATCGGCACTGCTTTTTTCGTTGGTTCTTCTTGCCATAATTTTAGCTTTTTTTGTAACAATCGGCGGTTATTTTGGCAGTGAGCATTTTTATACGTGGATGGGCGCAACGCCTGCCGTAGTAGAGCAGGGAAGTATCTATTTTAAAATACTTTCACTTGGTATAGTCGTAATATTTTTAGATAATCTGCTTTACAATGCCCTGAGTGCCGCAGGCGATACGAAAAGCTCTTTTTATATTAAACTCTCCTCTGCAGGTATGAATGCTTTTTTAAATTATGTGTTGATA
>JAMORM010000125.1 GCA_027063585.1 Sulfurimonas sp.
ATTTATTAGATTTAATGTGATAAAATAAGAACAATTTCAGCGATTACTATATAGTAAATTATATAGTAACAATAATAAGGTTGCAAATGCTACAAGCATTCATGGGTAAGGTATTTGGTACTGCAAATGACCGAGAATTAAAAAAATATACTAAAAAAGTTCAAAAGATTAATGATCTTGAAAGTAAATATGAAGTTTTAAGTGATGATGAACTTAAAAAAGCTTTTAATGATTTGAGAGAGAGTGTAGTAAGTGGTGACAAGAGTTTAGATGATGTCATGTATGACTCTTTTGCCATAACAAGAGAGGCTTCAAAGCGTGTATTGAATATGCGTCATTTTGATGTACAGCTCATAGGTGGTATGGTTTTGCATGAGGGTAGAATTGCCGAAATGAAAACCGGTGAGGGAAAAACCTTAGTGGCTACACTTGCAATTACTCTTAATGCAATGACAGGCAAGGGTGTTCATTTGGTAACAGTTAATGATTATCTGGCCTCTCGCGATGCAAAAGAGATGGGCGTACTCTATAACTTTCTTGGTTATAGTGTAGGAATAATCTTGGAAGATATGCACGATCCTGTTGAAAAAAAAGCCGCTTATGATGCAGATATAACCTATGGTACAAATAATGAATTTGGTTTTGACTATTTGCGCGATAATATGAGCTACTCAAAAGATCAAATGGTACAGCGTGGTCATAATTTTGTTATCGTAGATGAAGTGGATTCTATTTTAATTGATGAGGCTAGAACACCTTTGATTATTTCAGGCCCGACAAACAGAAATATGCAGGATTATGTTCGTGCAAATCAAATTGCAATGCAACTAAATAAAGATGAGCATTTTACTGTTGATGAAAAAGACAAAGTTATATTAATAACAGAAGAAGGTATTACTAAAGCCGAAGAACTTTTCGGTGTTGAAAATCTTTACAGTGCAGAAAATTCTTCACTACCACATGCGCTTGACCAGGCGCTCAAAGCAAATTATCTGTTTGAAAAAGATGTTGATTATGTTGTTAATGACGGAGAAGTTGTAATAGTAGATGAATTTACAGGACGACTTAGCGAGGGACGCCGTTTTTCTGAGGGTCTTCATCAGGCACTTGAAGCGAAAGAGGGTGTTGAAATTAAAGAAGAAACACAGACTCTTGCGGACATTACCTTTCAAAATTACTTTAGAATGTATGATAAACTCGCAGGTATGACAGGTACTGCTGAAACTGAAGCAACAGAATTTGCGCAAATTTACAATCTGGATGTTGTCTCGATTCCTACAAATATTCCAATTGCCAGAAATGATTTAAATGACCTTATTTATAAAACTGAAGAAGAAAAATTTGGCGCTGCTATAGAGACTATAAAAAAACTCAGTAAAACAGGACAACCGATTCTTATAGGTACAGCTTCTATTGAAAAATCTGAAGTTTTACATGAAGTGCTTAAACGTGAAAAAATTGCACATACAGTACTTAATGCAAAAAATCACGCACAAGAGGGTGAGATCATCAAGCATGCCGGAGCCAAAGGTGCTGTAACAATTGCAACAAATATGGCAGGACGCGGTGTTGACATCAAAATAAGCGAGGAAGTAAAAGAGCTCGGTGGTTTGTATATCATTGGAACGGAAAGGCATGAAAACCGCCGTATTGACAACCAGTTAAGAGGTCGTTCAGGGCGTCAGGGTGATCCGGGAACTACACAATTTTATCTTTCACTAGAAGATAATCTTTTACGAATATTTGGAAGCGATAAGATCAAGTCCATCATGGAAAGACTTGGTGTTGAAGATGGCGAGTACATAGAGTCAAGAATGGTCACCCGTGCAGTTGAAAAAGCACAGAAAAAAGTTGAAAACATGCACTATGAAGGGCGTAAACAGATTGTTGAATATGATGATGTTGCTAATGAACAAAGAAAAATCGTCTATAAATTTAGAAATCAACTTTTAAGTGATGATTATGATATTGGCGCAAAAATTGATGAGATTAGAGAAGAGTATGTTGCTCATCTTTTGGCACAATCAGGTATCTTTGCAGGAGCTGATAAAGAAGATTTTAATCTTGAAAAACTGGCACAACTTCTTAAAGAAGAGACAAATTTTGATTTGGATATTGAACAACTAAAAGATTTAGAATATGAAGAACTCAATGCGAAAGTTGTAGAGTTGTTAAAAACCGCTTATGATGAAAAGATGAGTGCCTTAGATGATGAAACAAGAAAAGAGATAGAAAAAGAATTTTATCTTAAAGAGTTAGATAATGCATGGAGAGAGCATCTGTATGCAATGGACAATATGAAAACAGGTATTCGTTTACGTGCTTACAATCAAAAAGATCCTTTGGTTGAATATAAAAAAGAGAGTTTTAGTCTTTTTGGTGAATTGATTAATGATATTAAATTCAACACAATTAAAACTTTACAAATTATACAATTTCAGATGGAATCTCCGGAAGAAGAAGCTGCTAGAATTTCCAAGCAGTTAGAAGAAGAGAAAAAAGCACAAGAAGCATTGATGCGGCTTAATCACCATGACAATGTAGATATTGATGCTGAAGATGAGTTGGTTATAAGTAAAAAAATTGCAAGAAACGATCCTTGTCCCTGTGGAAGCGGCAAAAAATATAAACAATGTTGTGGTAAAAGCGGCCCTAAAAAAGGTGTTTTTGCTTCTTGAAAAATTCAATAGTTTCTTATCTGGTAAAAAGGTTTTTGCGTTTTGACAAAGACCAGCCTTTTATCTTTATTTCAGCGCTCCTTGCCTTTATAGGTATTACGCTGGGTGTTATGGTATTGCTTATTGCCATGGCATTAATGAATGGATTTGATAAAGAGTTCAAAGACAAACTTACCGTTATGAACTATCCTTTAACAATTATTCCTAAATTTTACGGTGCTGTAAATGACAATTTGCTTTTAGATTTGGAAGGAAAATTCCCCGCTTTGCATTTTAGTCCATATATACAATCTTCAGTAATGGCAAGAAGTGGTTCAAAACTTGAAGGTGGCTACCTTTTTGGTGTCAATTTTAAAGATGAAGCTAAGGTAAATTCGGTCCTTGCGAAGGCTATCACAGGACATACATTTAAAAAATTTGATGTACTTATAGGAAAAAGTCTAAAAGAAGAATTTTCTCTACATGAAAATGACAAACTTATGTATATATTTACAAATGTGGAACCGGGAGGACTCTCTGTTACTCCAAAGATTAAACGATTCAAAATCAAGTCAGTTTTTGATTCAGGACTTTCTGCGTATGACAAAGCATATGCATATACAACTTTAGCATCAATGCAGGTTATAGAACATATGGCTGCTAATCAGTATGACGGTATACATATATTTTCAAAACACCCCAGAGATGATATATTAAAAATTAAAAAAGAACTGCCTATTAGTGTTACAATTAAAGGTTGGTGGGAAGATAATGTGAATTTTTTTGCAGCACTAGAGATGGAAAAAACATCGCTTTTTATCGTGCTGATGCTTATTATCCTCATTGCTTCCATCAATATAATATCTTCCCTTTTAATGACTGTTATGAACAGAAGAGGTGAGATTGCACTTTTGCTTTCATTGGGTGCAACAACATCTGAAATTAAAAAAGTTTTTTTATATCTTGGAATTGTTATCGGTATTGCCGGTATTTTAGCCGGTATTTTTCTTGGACTGAGTGGTATTTGGGTACTGAGTACTTTTGATATTGTATCACTTCCTAAAGATGTTTATCCGACATCAAGACTGCCTCTTGATTTGACACTGCAAGATTTTAGTTTAATTGTGCTTGGAGCATTCGGCATTGTTATTGCTTCTTCTTATTATCCTGCTAAAAAAGCTAGTGAAGTAGACATACTTACTGTTCTTAGGAACGAATAATAATTAAAAAAGTTTCTGAAGAAACTTAAAGGGAAGAGTTAGCGTTCTTTTTATAATATTTAAAGGCGCTACGACAATATCTTTTGCAAGCATTGTATTTACCGTAGGATCATTTAATTTACCGGTTATTTTTAAAGTAGTAGATATATTTTTCCCATCAAATATAATATAACCGACAAGAGGTACTTTTGATAAATTACTTCCTAAATCTGTTTTTAAATTTAATATCAAATCAATACTGTTTTTATTAATATCTGCATTTCCTTTTCCCAATATGTTTAATTCTTTTGACTCAAGATAAATATCTGAAATGTTAAAAACACCTTTTTTTGCATGAAACTTTGCATATGCGTTCTTTACATGTAAGCCTTTTTTACTGTAACCAGGCAGTGAAAAAGTAACAAGAGAGGGGACAGTGTTGATGAATGCCAAAATATTATTTAAAAGCTTATAGTCAATCATTGTGGTGTCATATATATAAAAAACACCTTTGTAATCATCAAGTGTACCATCCATAGAAAAGTCTAAGCTTCCACCGCTGAATTTAGACAAAACAAAGAGTTTTTCCATGAATTTATCATTAAAATTTTTCCCATATAAATGAAATTTGTTATTTTCTAACTTAAACCCTGCATTACCACTTTTGTGTACAAGCTGTGCTGTTAAAATATTATTATAATACTGTAGATGCATTATATCGGAAAGAGCATATCTTTTGTTGCCGAGATAGAGATATGATTTTATTGCATCTATTGAAAGCTTCAATTTACTTTTACCCGAGTTTGACTGTGTTATTTGTTTTGTAAAATCAATGATTGCATCAATATTTAACCCTGTATCGTGCATTTTTATTTTAATGTCTTTATTTATTTTCACATTGATATTTTTGTTGACAGTGAGATATATTTTATGCTCTTTGGTAATCTCTCCCAAAATACTATAGCGGGTAATTTTTTTATCTTTATTAACAAGCAAATAATAAGGGTAGCGTATATTTGCATTAAACTGAGTATATAAGGCATCACTTTTTTTATAAAAACTGATTTCTCCCTCATTAAGTTTATATTTTTGTAAAAAATGTGATTTTTTTGCTATAGTTGCAAGAGAATTCAGTGTCAATCTCCATTGTTCATTGCTTGAAACAAACGTAGCATCCAACTCTTTTGAATTAATTGTAATATTTTCACCATCAATATGTCCACCAAGCAATATTTTATTATTTTCATACAATATCTCACCTGTG
>JAMORM010000126.1 GCA_027063585.1 Sulfurimonas sp.
ATGGATTTTCATGGAAATATAGAAATTATGCTTTTTTCAGACAAACTTGAACAACTGAGTGAAATGGATTTGGAAGAGCCGGTTGCATTTAAGGCAAGAGTAACACATACCGATTTTGGACCACGCCTGAATGTAACAAAAATAATGACACTCAAACAGGCGAAAAAAGAGACAAAAAAGGTGAAAAAAGAGGTGCAAGAAGCACCGCCTGAGCCTATAAACCTGGCAGTAAGACTTAGTAATAATTTTGATATATTAGAAAATCTCTATACAATGATAAGACAAAATCCTGGAAATAGACCGCTGAAAATAACAATAGTTTCAAAATTGCATAATGTTGTTATAGACTCTGCAATACGCGTAGATAGTAAAATTATTACTGCATTGGACGGTAATGAATTTGTGGATATAATATAATAATAAATAATTGTAAAGGTATTAACTATGACGTTTGAACTTATGGATTTGAAAAAAAATAATTCGAGTTTGCTAAATCTTTTAACACAACATCTTCCAGATATGTTATGGGTGAAGGATTTAGAAGGTAAGTATATATATGCAAACAAATCTATATGTAATGATTTATTGATGGCAAAAAATACACAGGAGCCTATAGGAAAAGGTGATGTCTTTTTTGCATTAAGAGAAAGAGAAGCACATAAAGAGATTCCTGATTGGCATACATTTGGAGAACTTTGTTTTAATAGTGATCAATTAGTGATTGATAGCAATAAGCCTATGAAGTTTGAAGAGTATGGAAATGTTAAGGGTAAACTTATGTATCTGGAGGTATATAAAGCTCCATTTTATGACAAAGATGGAAATATTATAGGAACTGTGGGAGCAGGCCGTGATATTACACAGTTGAAAAAAATTCAATTTGATTTAGAAAACAGTTTAGAAGAAATAGATGCAAAAAGAGATCAATTGGAGTTTCAGGCAAATCATGATGCTCTCACCGGTTTGCCAAATCGTGTCCTTTTTATGGATAGACTAACGCAAGCGATTAAATTAGCTAAAAGAAAGAAACAACATGTTGCAGTTCTTTTTTTAGATATAGATGATTTTAAAAAGATAAATGATTCATTGGGACATCATGTAGGGGATGAAATTTTAATTGAAGTAACACAAAGAATGTTACTTAAAATGCGAAAATCTGACACACTTGCAAGACTTGGTGGTGATGAGTTCTGTATTGTAATGAATGATATTGAAAATATAGATGATGTGTCTAAAATTATCGAAAATGGAATGGAAGTTTTTAGGGATCCATTTATTACTCACGAGCATACTTTATATATAAGCATAAGTGTTGGCGTATCTTTGTACCCAAATGATGGAGAAGATGCTATTACATTATTAAAAAATTCAGATGCTGCAATGTATAAAGCAAAACAAAATACTCGAGATAGATATAGCTTTTATGATGAAGAAATGACAAAAAAAGCATATGAAAGAATATTTCTTGAAACCGAGATGCGTAAAGCTTTTGAAAAAGATGAATTTATTGTTTATTATCAACCGCAGGTCCATGCAAAAACAAAAATATTAACAGGGATGGAAGCCCTTGTAAGGTGGCAACATCCTGACATGGGATTTATTTATCCTGATAGGTTTATTCCTTTGGCAGAATCAACGGGAATGATTATAAAGCTTGATAGAATAGTGATGAAAAAAGCAATTTCACAATTTTCTCGTTGGAAAAAAAGTGGTCTTGATCCAAAAAAAATTTCTATTAATTTGACAATGATGCAATTGGAAGAAGATAATTTTTACGATTTTATAGAAGAGTTGTTAGAATGTGAAAATGTTTCGGCAAGTGAAGTGGAATTTGAAATTACAGAGCGGCAAATTATGTGTAATCCAAATGTGTCTATAAAAGCTTTACAAAAATTAAATACCTTAGGTATATCAGTTGCTATTGATGATTTTGGAACAGGCTATTCATCGTTAACTTATTTAAAAAGACTTCCTATCAATAAATTGAAAATTGATAAATCATTCATTGATAATATACCTGAAGATTTATCTGATTCTGCCATAGTAAAAACTATAATAAATTTATGTGAAAATTTAGAACTGCAAGTGATTGCAGAAGGTGTTGAAGAAAAAAATCAAAATAACTTCTTATTTGAAAATAATTGTAAAGATATCCAAGGTTTTCTTTTTTCTCACCCAATCAATGCAAAAGATATGGAAGAATTTATAAAAACACACACGTAAGGATATAATTTGAACAAACAAGATTTTAATGAAGGGCTTTTAGGCTTTTTAGATGCTTCACCTACACCTTTTCATGCAACAGATAATATGGCGATGATGTTTGAAAATGCGGGCTTTATAAAACTGAATGAAATTGATAAATGGGAATTGGAAGCAGGACAAAAGTATTATATCATGCGTAATGATTCTTCTATTATTGCTTTTACCTATCCAAAAATAGATTTTAAATATATTATGCTGGGTGCGCATACCGACTCTCCAAATCTAAAACTAAAACCTAACCCTGTTATAAAAGAGCACGGTGTTGTAAAGTTCGGAGTAGAGAGCTACGGAGGGCTTCTTTTAAACCCTTGGTTTGATAGAGATTTGTCTCTGGCTGGTCGTGTAAGTTATCTTGATTCTAATGACAGACTTCAAAGTAGTCTTATTAATGTGCAAAAGCCAATAGCTGTTATTCCATCACTTGCTATTCATTTGGATGACAAAGCAAATAAAGACAGAACTGTTAACAAACAGACCGATATCTGTCCAATTTTGACAACAAATGAAGATTTTGATTTTGATGAATTTATTAAGTGGCAGCTTTCAAACAGCGGTATTAATGATGTGAAAGAGTTATATGCGAATGAACTGAGTTTTTATGATACGCAAAAGGCTGCATTTGTAGGCTTACGAGATGATTTTATTGCAAGCGCGCGACTTGATAATTTACTCAGTTGTTATACAGGAATGCTGAGTATTTGCAGTATACCTTCAGATAAAGCGATGCTTTTTATTGCAAGTGATCATGAAGAGGTTGGGAGTGAATCGACAAGTGGAGCAGGTGGCAGCTTTTTGGAAAATACTCTGCACAGAATGTTTGATGATTATGAAGAATATATGCAGATGGTGAGAAGTTCTTTGATGATCAGTGCCGACAATGCACATGCTATTCATCCAAATTACCCTGCAAAACATGATGCGAATCATGCACCGCATATAAATAAAGGTGTTGTTATAAAGGTCAATGCAAACCAGCGTTATGCTTCAAACTCAACTACCGTTTCAAAGTTCATGAATGCGGCTGCATCACTTAATGAGCCATTGCAAAATTTTGTGACAAGAAGTGATATGGGCTGTGGCTCTACCATAGGACCAATTACGGCAACACGCATAGGCATTGATACTATAGATATAGGTCTGCCAACCTGGGCTATGCACTCTATACGCGAACTTGCCGGCAGTGATGATGCACACTCTTTATATAAAATACTCACAGGGCTCAAAGTTTAATGGCGGCCATTACCCCCGAAGAACTTGATATTTTAATACAACAGACCTATAAGGTAGAAAACGAGTTTAATGAACTTAAAGCATCTTATGCCCATCTGCAGGATACTGTTGAAAAAGTTGTAGAATTTTTACCTAATGCTATTTGGATTCTTAACAGTGACAACAGTGTATTTTTACAAAATTCGCATGCAAGAGAGTTATGGGAACTATTAAAACTTTTACAATATCGTGACGAAGATTATGAAATTAAATTCAATGCTCGCTCCTATCTTGTAAAAAGTTCTTCGTATAAAGATAAAATTATGCTCTCTGCAACAGATATTACAGAGCAAAAACGCAAAGAAAATCTTGCAACGATGGGACAAATGGCGGCACATCTCTCCCATGAAATAAGAAACCCGATTGGTGCTATTTCTCTAATGAGTTCGACACTAAAAAAACGGGTTATTCCTGAAAATATTCCTATAGTTGAGGAAATACAAAAATCAGTATACCGAATTGATAGAATAATAAAAGCAACTTTAATGTTTTCAAAGGGTGTTGAAGCTCAAAAACATGAAATTAGTTGGAGTCAGCTTAAGGAGTCCATAGATATGTCTATTGCATATTATGGGTATTCAAAAGAGATAAAATTTAGTTTTCCAAAAGATGATTTTACAATGAATGCAGACAAAGATTTACTTGAAATGTTATTTTCAAACTTTATTACCAATGCTATAGACGCTATAGAAGAAGATGATAATGAAGATGGACTTGTTGAAATAGTATATGACAATGATAAACAATACCACATATTTAAAATTTATGACACTGGTATAGCAATAGACAATGAAAAAGAACTTTTTCAAGCATTTAAAAGTACAAAACTTAAAGGGAACGGCTTAGGACTTGTGCTTTCTCGTCAAATTGCCCAAGCACATGGTGGAAGTGTACGTTTATGTACTACTGAAAAAAAATGTTTTGAAGTGAAAATCAGAATATAACAATGGAATAACATTTGCTGATGTTTTGTTAAAAGGAGGCATTTTATGACAAAAAAGAGAGATATTCTAAGTTTACTTGATCATGTTAAGATTGATTCAAATACAGTCACTTGTTATTTTAAATGTTCTCAAACAAACAAGAGTGTTGTGTCTGTCGTACCGTTTGAACCGTATGAAGGAAAAATAGAACTGACATATAAAGACATACTACTTCATCCTCTCAAATCCTATAATACATACTACCATACACCAATTATGATTTATGGTGATAAAAATGAAAATACAATTGTTTACAAAGCTTTTCAAAAAGTTTCTAATAAATTTCAATGGAATAGTGAAAATAATAAATATATTTGCATATAGTTTATGATGTTTTAAAACTCTTTATTAGCTATTTGTGAGTATAATAATTTTTTTTAAAAGGCTAAAGTAATGAAAAAAATTCTCTCTTTAATTGGCTCAATGCAAACAATGGCAATTTTAATGCTTATATTTGCATTTGCAATAGGGTACGCAACTATAGTTGAAAATGACTATGGAACGATGACTGCAAAAGCAGAAATTTATAATGCACGATGGTTTGAAGTGCTACTTGGTTTGTTGGCCGTAAATCTTCTTTATAATATT
>JAMORM010000127.1 GCA_027063585.1 Sulfurimonas sp.
CAGTGATTCAATAAGTCCTACAAGTGCCATGATAACGGCATAAGGAAGCACCATAACAATAGCGTCCATACTAAAAAGTGTATCTGGAATAATAAGATGCGGTAATTGCCCTTTAAATTCCGATAAATCTGCCAATGCACCGACTGTCAGTGTATTTATATCAGTAAAATAGACGACGAGTGTTAACAGCACGATTGCCACAAGTCCTGATGGAATAGCCTTTGTATATTTTGGCAAAAAGTACATAATGAACATGGTAATAGCAACAATGATATACATGCTTATGCCTTGACCGTCAAAGAACTTAAACTGTGCCATAGCAATAACGATTGCCAGACCGTTTACAAAACCGTACAGTGCAGGTTGCGGAACAAGACGAATAAATTTTCCGAGTTTTAAAACACCAAAAAGAACCTGAATGATTCCTGCAATAATAGTAGCCAACAGAACATAATGCAGCATATGAATATAGAGTTCATCTCCGCTAAATCCAAGTGCCGAGAGTTTTTGATTTGCCACAACGACAAGACCGACAAGTACAACCGCAACACTTCCTGTTGCCCCGCTGATCATTCCCGGCTTTCCGCCGATAAGTGCCGTAATAACTCCTAAAATAAAAGCAGTATAAAGCCCGACAATAGGGCTTACTCCCGCAATAAAACTAAAAGCGATTGCTTCGGGAACGAGTGCTACTGCGACAACGAGACCTGATAAAATATCATTTTTAATGTTTGGAGATGTATATTTTCTTATATCAAACAAACTATGCCTTTAGTGAATGAAGTTGTTCTAAAACTTTTTCATGTTTGCTTTGTGCATCGCGGAGTGCTTCACGGTTTTTTTCTAAAACATCTGCCGGAGCATTGGCAACAAAGCGTTCATTGTTGAGCATACCGCTGAGTTTAGCTATCTCTTTTTGTAGTTTTTCATCCTGTTTTGTTAATTTATTGATAATTGGTGTCAAGTCAATAGAATCTGTCGGAATAAATGTCTCACAGGTATCTGCAATGTCACTTACCGCATTTTCTATTTTTGTATCAGTAAACTCTATATCAGCCACTTTGGCAAGTTTGGCAATAAAAGGAAGCATCATAGCTTTTTCTTTTTCACTGAGATTATCAATTTTCACATAAGCTTTTTGAATTTTTTGATTTGCCAAATCAACCAAAACTTTTGCACGACGAATGGAGACAATGGCATCCATAATAATGGCAAATGTTTTTTCTTCTTTACGCTGTTTTGTTTTATGAGGAAATTTTTTCAGCATTATTGAGTCACCGTTTTCCAAAGAAGTACCGCTAAGTTCATGGTAAAGATGCTCTGTGATAAATGGCATAAAAGGATGCAGGAGTTTCATAGCCTCTTTGAAAATTGCTCCAAGTTCTACGATTGACGCTTTGTCGGCTTTAGAAAGTTCAATTCCCCAGTCACAAAATTCATTCCATAAAAAACGGTACATTGTCAGGGCGGCATCATTGAATTTGTACTCGTCAAGGTAAGAGCGTACCTCTTTTGTAGCAAAATTTAAACGACTCATCATATAACGACCAAGGTCTGTATTGATACAAAAACCGGTTAAATCAGGAAATGTCTCAGCATTCATTTGTAAATATTTGCTTGCATTATAAAGTTTGTTCGTAAAATTACGGTTGAGTTCCAGTTTGTCCTGGCTCATTCGTATATCACGTCCTTGTGCAGCAGAGACAGCAAGAGTAAAACGAAGGATATCAGCAGAGTATTTGTTGACCATATCGAGTGGGTCTATGACATTGCCTTTAGATTTACTCATTTTTTGACCATGTTCATCACGTACAAGTGCATGCAGGTAGATATGGTTAAACGGGAGTTGTCCGTTGAAATGTTCCCCCATCATCATCATTCTTGCAACCCAAAAGAAAAGAATATCAAAGCCTGTGATTAAAAGAGAATTCGGATAAAATTCTTTCATATCTTCGGACTTGAAGAGTTTGTCCATCTCCGTATCACCATTGCCCCAACCTAAGGTCGAAAAAGGCCATAAGGCAGAAGAAAACCATGTGTCAAGAACATCAGGGTCCTGTGTGATATTTTTTGAAGCACATTTTGGACATTTAGTCGGGTGTTCCTCTTCTGTTGCCCATTCATGCTCGCAATCATCACAGTAAAATACGGGAATTTGATGTCCCCACCATAGTTGACGGCTTATGCACCAGTCACGCAGATCCCCCATCCAAGAGTTGTAAGAGTTTATCCAGTGCGGTGGGAAAAACTTTGCTTCGCCGGCATTTGTTTTTTCTATGGATTTGTCTGCCACTTCTTTGCGGACAAACCACTGTTTGGAAATATACGGCTCTACAACATTTTTACATCGGTAACAGTGTCCAACCTGGTGGACATGGTCTTCGATTTTGGCTATATAACCCTCTTCTTGGAGTCTTTTTACAATCGGTTCTCTGGCTTCAAGACGCTCCATACCTTTAAATTCTCCGGCATAGTCGTTTAAAATTCCTTTTTCATCAAATACGGTGATAAATTCCAAATCATGGCGTTTCCCGACTTCGTAGTCATTTTGGTCATGCGCAGGAGTGACTTTTACGACACCCGTCCCAAATTCCATATCAACATAAGAGTCGGCAATGATTTTAATTTTTTTATCTAAAAGCGGAAGAAGAACTTCTTTGCCTATGATGTCTTTATATCGTTCGTCATCAGGATGTACCATCACGGCAGTATCTCCGAAATATGTTTCGGGTCTTGTTGTTGCAACTTTTACGCTCCCGCTGCCGTCGGCAAA
The DNA here is from genome assembly GCA_027063585.1 of Sulfurimonas sp. Lineage (GTDB taxonomy): Bacteria > Campylobacterota > Campylobacteria > Campylobacterales > Sulfurimonadaceae > Sulfurimonas. Next base: position 2,774 of record JAMORM010000127.1, read on the forward strand.
ATGGTAAAGCATATGATAAAACTTGCCGTTTTCTTCTTCGTGTTCTACTTCGATATCTGAGAGTGCGCCGTCATGGGTACACCAGTTTACCATGTAGTTTCCGCGAACAATCAAACCTTCATTATAAAGATGAACAAAAGCTTCTTTGACTGATTTTTGCAGTCCTGCATCCATTGTAAAACGTTCTCTTTCCCAAGCGGGGCTTACACCCATTTTACGAAGCTGCTCTGTCATTATTCCGGCTGATTCTTCTTTCCACTCCCATACTTTTTTCAAGAAGGCTTCTCGACCTATCTCTTCTTTTGTCGTTCCTTGTTCGAGTAGCTGCTTTTCTACAACATTTTGTGTCGCAATTCCTGCATGATCTGTTCCGGGTTGCCAAAGTGTTTTGTAGCCATCCATACGTTTATAGCGAGTGATGATATCTTGAAGTGTAAAGGTTAGTGCATGCCCGATGTGCAGGCGTCCTGTAACATTTGGCGGCGGCATCATAATAGAGAAACTTTTTCCCTCTTCCTGAATAGCTTTGTTGCCGTCTATTTCAAAGTACTTTCTTTCTTCCCAAATTTGGTAATATTTGCTTTCGGTTTCTTGTGGATTGTATTTATTGTCTGACATAGGTTGCGCCTTAAATTATCTAATTAAAATTGCGCGATTATATCTAAAAAGAGGTGAGTATTTGCTTATATACCTGTTACTCTTTTTTTTATTTCAATTTTATCATTGTACATATTTTTATCTGCTTTTTCTATAACTTGTGCAAGTTCATCATGTTCTTTAAATTGGGTAATACCAAAGGAAAAACTTACTCGAAAAGTATCATTATGCGCTTTTAGTTTTTTAGAAATGATTTCTTCTCTGAGTTTATTTAGAAGTGAGAGTGCTTTTTCTTTTGAGACATCATCTTTAAAAATTAAGATAAACTCGTCTCCTCCGTATCTTATAACAGGAAGTTTTATTTTCTTGAGTCCATTTGTGATAAATATTAAAACTTTGTCGCCAATAATATGCCCATGCGTATCATTGATTTGTTTAAAATAGTTGAGATCAATAATGGCAAGGATTCCGTTTTGGGTAAAACTATTATCGGTTTCATCCAAATATGTGTCATGGAGCCATTTTCTGTTGTAAGCATGAGTAAGTTCATCTTTATAAACAGATTCTTTAAGTTTTTCTATTTCATGGCGTAAAGCCTGTGTTTCTTTAAACACTTGATTGAGAATTTTATCATCTTTGTTTCGAATAGCATCTATTGCTTTGTTTGTGCTTTCGCTTAAGGTTTGTACATTTTTTGATGTTTCATTTTGCAGTGTGGTAAGTTTATTACATTCATTGCTGACAATTTCTTTTGAAAGATCACTTTCGTCTTCTATGTCTATGTTGCTTTTCTTGGCAAACTCTGAGAATATTGAAGCATATATAGTAGGTGTTACGACAGGGATTTGTTCAATAGAGTTTTTTGTTTCATTTGAGACTATTTCTAATACTCTTTTGTTTTTTTCCATTTATAAACCTTGTCATGTTAATTTATTGCATATTGTAGCGACTTTTTATTAAATTCAAAATAATTTGGGTTTAACAAAACTTAAGTATAATCACACTCTTAAAAATTTGCTTAAGGAGTTGTGTATGCCATTGTCTCGATTAAATGAAGAACAATATGCTGCTGCTGCATCTCCTCATAGTAAAAATCTCATCATTGCCTCTGCCGGAACGGGAAAAACCTCGACAATTGTAGGCAGAATCGGGCATCTTTTAAGCAATGGTATTGCACCCAATGAAATTCTTTTATTAACTTTTACAAATAAAGCAGCCGCAGAGATGGTGGCACGGGTCGCAGAGTATTTCGGTGCAAGTGTCGCCAAAAAAATAGATGCGGGAACATTTCATGCCGTAAGCTACAGATGGCTGAAAAAAAGAGACAAAAGAGTGGTGCTTAAGCAGCAACGAGAGCTCAAAACACTTTTTCGTTCCGTCTTTGAAAAGCGTTCCTTTATGCATATAGAAGCTGAGGTGCAACCCTATGGCGGTAATTATCTGTATGATTTGTACTCTTTTTATCAAAATACGGAACTGCAAAATAATTTTGAAGAGTGGCTTATCGAAAAATATCCCGAACATGAACTTTTTGCCATGATATATGCCGACATAGTCGATGAATTTGAAGCGTTAAAAAAAGAGTATGGTTTTTTGAATTTTAATGATTTGCTTTTGAATTTTAGAGATATGTGCAAAAATGATAATTTAGGGTACAAAGAAGTTTTAGTGGATGAGTATCAAGACACGAATGCACTGCAAGGGACTCTCATAGATGCTATGAACC
>JAMORM010000128.1 GCA_027063585.1 Sulfurimonas sp.
TTATAAACATATTCCAAATATCATCCGTGTCATTAAAGGTGAAGAAAAAAGAGTGATATAATTTGAAAATTCATATAGAAGATTTAACCTTTACATGTATTATAGGTATTTTGGATTTTGAAAGAAAAAATACACAAAAAGTTATCATCAATGTAGAAATCGAATATGATTTTGATGATGACTTTATTAATTATGCCGAAGTAGCGAATTTGATAAAAAAAACTCTTATAAATCAGAAATTTTTACTTATTGAGGATGCTCTTAAGGATTTAACCCTCCAACTCAAAAATAAATTTTCAAAAATCAACACTCTTTATCTTAAAATCACAAAACCCTCAATTTTACCCGACTGTATAGTAAGCGTGAGCAATACTATCCACTTCAATTCTTAATTCTAACTTCATTTTTTTTTAAAAAAAATTGAAAAAAACTTTAAAGTAACCTAAAATTATGCTATTATTCCACCAAATATTTAAGCACAGGAAAAAATAAATGCGTATTCTGATTATAGAAGATGAAGTTACATTAAACAAAATGTTAGCAGAAGGGCTCAAAGAATTTGGTTATCAAAGTGATGTTGTTGAAACATTAAAAGACGGTGAATACTATCTTGATATCCGTAATTACGATTTAGTTCTTATGGATTGGATGCTTCCGGATGGAAACTCAGTTGATATCATAGGTGATATTAAAGCAAAAACTCCAAAAACCGTTGTTGTAGTTATTTCGGCAAGAGATGATAATGAAAGCGAAATCGAAGCGCTCCGTGCCGGTGCTGATGACTACATCAGAAAACCGTTTGATTTTGATGTTCTAATTGCTCGTATCGAAGCTCGTTTACGTTTTGGCGGGAGTAATATTATTGAAATCGAAGATTTGACAATTAATCCTGAAGAAGAGAAAATCACTTACAAAGAGACAGAGATAGAACTTAAAGGAAAACCTTTTGAAGTTCTTACACACCTTGCTCGTCACCGTGATCAAATAGTTTCTAAAGAACAGCTTCTTGATGCTATCTGGGAAGAACCTGAACTTGTTACACCTAATGTAATTGAAGTTGCAATCAATCAGATTCGACAAAAGATGGATAAACCTTTATCTATCACAACTATAGAAACGGTACGCCGCCGCGGTTACCGTTTTTGTTTTCCAAAAGAAGTTTAATTAAACTCTAAAATGATATAATCTCATAAATGCATTTATGAGGTTATATCATGTTTTCCAAGCGAAGTATTCGAACTAGCTTTCTTATTCAACTGATTTTTTCATCAGTAACCCTCATAATTATCTTTTCATCTCTGTTATATTTTTACATAGAAAAATCTATTTATGACGATAAAAAAGAAGAATTAATCCAATATGCAAAAAATATTTCTGCCTACAAATCAGTTTTTCAAGCCGATGAGTCCATTCCTGAGAACTTTTTTTCTTTAAATGTCGGCATTATCTATTTGAAAAATCCAGATACACAGATGGATATATATGAAAAAACAGAACATAATCACACATATTTGACACTTATTTATCCTTTTAATCTTGATGACAAGAGTTATCTTAAAATCACAAAAGATATTACGCAGACAAAACGATTGCTAAAAAAAATTTTAAGATATATCTTTATAATAAATATAGCAGGTGTACTTCTTGTCATAATTTATGCTATAGCATTGTCAAAAATGCTTGTTGCTCCCATACAAACACTGACAAAAAAACTAGCAAATATGAATGAACATTTAATAAAAGAGATTGACATACAAAAACTTCCTACAGAGTTTGAGCCTTTGGGTGAAACTCTTAATCATCTGATTTCAAGGATTCAAAATTTTGTAAAATACCAAAAAGAGCTTTTTATCGGCACGGCACACGAACTTAAAACTCCACTGGCAGTTATCAAACTCAAAAATCAGGTAACACTTATAAAAAAACGCTCACCCCAAGAGTATATAGAAGCTATTAAAACAACAAATAAGACGGTTGATGAAATGAATATCATTGTTTCCAATATCCTTAATATTGGACGCCAAGAAGGTGCTCAGCTTGACAAACCGGTAGAAGTTGATGTCATTGTATTTCTAAAACAAAAAGCGAATGATTTTAAACTGCTTGCCGAAAATGAAGGGAAAAAGCTCAACATGCATTTTAAACCCAACGGATTTATGGCGACACTGCAGCTCAGCCTTTTAAATCAAATCATTCAAAACTTTTTGCAAAATGCCTTGAAATTTACACCTAAGGAGAAATCTGTAACACTCAGAAGCTCTCAAGATGATGTGGGGCTACTCATAGAAGTCATAGATGAAGGATGCGGAATTGATGATACAATTGATTTATTTGCTCCATTTAAGCGACAAGGAAACAAATCAGGTGTCGGACTTGGTCTATTCTTGGCAAAAAGTGCTGCGGATGCCCTGGGTGCAAAGATTACAATCAAAAATAGAGAAGATGGAATTGACGGAACCATAGCATCATTGCAACTTAATTCTAAACTCTCTTGCATAATTCCAAGAAATCGATAACGTTTCAAAAATAATAAAGCTTTAATTTGATATAAATCGTCAGATAAAAAATAAGTACAGAATATAAGGTTTTTGAATATGGCTCTAATAATTAACGATGAATGTATCGCATGTGATGCATGTAGAGAAGAATGTCCTACATTGGCAATAGAAGAAGGTGACCCGATTTACTATATTGACCCGGATAGATGTACCGAGTGTGTAGGCATATATGACGAGCCTGCGTGTATATCTGTTTGTCCGGTTGACTGTATAGTTCCAGACAAAGATAATGTTGAAACAATAGCCGAACTTCAATTTAAATATAAAAATTTAGAAATAGAAGAATAATCCGTTGGCAAAACGTGTTGCAGTCATAGACATTGGTTCTAACTCAGTTAGAATGGTGATATACGAAAAAGTTTCCCGTTTTGCTTTTCATCTGCTTCATGAAGCAAAATCAAAAGTCAGAATTTCCGAAGATGCTTATAAGCACAATGGGGCCTTGCAAGAAGTTCCAATGCAAAGAACTTTTGATGCGTTAAGTGATTTTATACAAATCAGCAGCTCCTTTAAAGCAAACAAACTTTTATGTGTAGCAACTTCAGCTCTGCGTGATGCTCCCAACAAAAAAGATTTTCTACAAAAAGTAAAACAAAACCTCAAACTCAATATCAAAATAATCAGTGGGGAAAAAGAGGCTTACTTTGGTGCTATCGCCTGTGCAAACCTTTTACCCCAACAACATAATGCACTAAGTATAGATATAGGAGGTGGATCCACTGAAGTTGCTTATATAGACAAAGATAATGTTTCGCACCCTTTATCTCTAAAACTTGGAACTGTCCGTCTTAAAGAGCTTTATTTTGACGCTAATGACATAAAAGGTGCCGTTAAATATATTGATAAACAGCTAGAAATGCTGCCAATTGAAAAAATTAACACTCTGATTGGGATTGGTGGAACATTTCGAGCAATTTCAAACTCCATAATGAAACGTACGACATACCCTCTGAACAAGTTACATGCATACGAGTATGATGCAACAACACTCAAGCAATTCATAGAAGAGCTTTTACATACAAAAAACGATAAAGAGCTGAAAAATCTTTTTATTGACAACAATAGATTTGATGTTATAAAACCCGGTACGCTTATTTTACAAAGAGTGCTTAAAAAAATAAATATCTCAAAAATTATTACCAGCGGTGTGGGCGTGAGAGAAGGTGTTTATTTAGCAGATTTACTAAGAAACTCTAAACACAAATTTCCTCACAATTACAATACTTCAGTACGATACATCATAGACACACATGTGCAGGATAAACAATTTTGTAATAATTTAAACCAACTGAGCAAAAAGATATTTGATTTAACATATAAATATTTTGGTATAGATTACAAATACAGATATAATCTTGCCATAGCAGCAAAGCTTTATCCTGCCGGAAGCAGTGTACACTTTTATTCACAAAACAAGCATACCTATTATTTGATACAAAGTGCTTTAGAGTATGGATTTACACACCACGACATTATGCTGATAGCCACATTGACAAAGTATGCTAAAAACAAACTGCCCTCAAGTACTCATTTGCAGCTCTATAAACAACTTCTGCCAAAAGAACAAATCACAAAAACACTGAGTTTTTTACTTTCTTTAAGTATTGCACTTTTGAGCCACAGACCAAGGAATATAGATTTTGAGTTAAATTTTGATGAGAATACATTACATATAAGCTCCCAAAAGAAACTCTATTTGTCTAAAGAAGCAGTCTCAAAATTAGTTTGTGAACATCAAGATTTTAAAGTATCCTTTTAAAATCTTTGTCCCATTGTAAATTCAAAACTTGATTTTTTATCACTGTCTTTAGCGTTAATTGGATTTGCAAACATTAACTGGACAGGTCCAACAGGTGAAAACCACTCTATTCCTGCACCATACCCTGCGCGTGAAATATTATTGCTTAATAAATCATCTGTAACATTGTCTGAAATTGTTCCCCAATCAGCAAAAGCCACTAAACGCATTTTTGCTTTAGGTATCAAAGGAAGACTCAATTCAAGATTATTAGAAAATGTCTGGGTTCCGCCAATTCTTCTAATTCCATCAGTAGCAGCTTCATCAGCCACTGTTGGAGAAAGAGAATAAGACTGATACCCTCTGACACTTCCTATACCACCCATATAAAATTTTTCGGCCAAAGGAATATCACCATTATCTATTAATGCATAAAATCTTGCCTTATATCGCAAAATAGCATCAAATCCCATTAAATCCTGAAGTCCGTAATATTTTGCAAAATTAGTCCTTGCTTTTATAAAATCTGCTGTTCCGCCAAGCCCGGATTTTTCAATACTCTGCGACAATTCAAAACCTTTACGCGGTAGATAATAATCATCTGTATTATCCCATTTTACACTCACAGTTACACCACTTTTCGTATATGATTCAAACGGATCAGCTTTATCATAATTATATGATGTAGAATTAAAATCATCATCAAAAGAATAACTGTTACTCGAATAACCATATCCTACATAGCCACTTATATGACGTGTAAATCTATGCCCAAGACCCATACTTAAACCAT
>JAMORM010000129.1 GCA_027063585.1 Sulfurimonas sp.
CTTCAGAATATTGTGGTACTAAAAGTACATCTTCAAATGTCAGGGCGCGTTTACGAATTCTCATGGGTATCCTTTTGTAGGGTATAGAAGTTAAAATTCTTGCATTATACCTCTTTTGTGGTTAAAAAGAGGTAAAATCTAAAAACATAAATTGGGAAAGAAAGATGATAATAACCACAAGTATAAATGGGAAAATATGACTTTTAAATACCCAAGGCTGAATACCAAAAAAGACTTGATTGACTCCGCGAAAACCAAGCCAAAGACCTAAAAATGCTTTAATTGAAAGTGCTATTTGAAAAGTTGAAAATCCTTCCGGAGATATTTTTCCAAATACCTGTGTAAAAAGATACATCCCTGAAATAACCGCGACAATAAGTGCTTTAGGAACAACTTTTCTTACATGCATCATAATGGCTTCGCGGGCTTTTGTATGTTCATCCTCACTGAGAGATTGTTTCATCTTTGCTATAAAAAGATTATCTGTAAAGAGAAAACCACCGTAAATAAATACAGCGAAGATATGAATAGTATGAATTAAAGTATATAGCATTATTTATCCTTTTTCGGTGCTTTTCTAAAGAGGTGATAGTTTTCAGCTTCAAGCATGTCTTCTATGTATCCGTTGACACATTTTGTACAGTTCGTCCAAACACCCGAAGGCAGTCTGACCTCAAGCTTTTTCTTTTCACGCAGCTTAATGATTTTTTTAGGAGATAAAACTTTTGTTACAGGTGTAAAATCAACATCCGTTAAATCAATGTCATCTTTATAAAAGATAGTCTGCTTTTTAAAATTTCCCCAGCCAGGGATGCCATCTTCAGTATATGGAACTTCGTGACCATTTTTGAATTTTACCATCATTTTATAATGAGAATTTTCAAAAACCTGAGAAACTTTTCCTTTACCAAATACTAAACCGTAGAGTTTATCTTTTAATTTTACATTGTCAAAATATGCCATTTGTACTCCTTTTTTTAAATAATAATGAAGAATTATCTAGTATTACATTATTTATAAGCTATCTCTTTTTCAAGACTTAAGGAACCATCAAAGAGGGTCTGCTCATCATAAGCGTTTGCTATGAGCTGTAGCCCGACAGGCATGCCGTCTTTATTTTTCATAACAGGCAGTGAAAGAGCAGGCAGACCGGCAAGGTTCACACTGATTGTATAAATATCACTTAGATACATTTCCATCGGGTTTGCAAGTTCTCCAAATTTAGGTGCAACACTTGGTGCAACCGGAGAGAGAATTAAGTCAACCTCATTAAATATTTTTGCATACTCATCTTTAATAAGATGACGTGTTTTTTGTGCTTTTACATAGTAGGCTTCATAGTAACCACTACTTAAAACAAAGTTACCAAGTAAGATACGGCGTTTTACTTCATCTCCAAAACCTTCGCTTCTTGTTTTGTAGTATGTTTCTTCAAGGTTTGCCCCTTCAACACGATTTCCGTAGCGAATACCGTCATATCGGCCAAGGTTTGTTGTTGCTTCTGCCGTTGCCGTGATGTAATAAGCCGAAATGTCATATTTCGCATCCATCATCTCTTTTTCAACTATAGTATGACCCTGAGCCTTGAGTGCTTCAATCGCTTTTGCATACGCCTCTTTTATGTCTTCACTTGCATTTTCAATATATTTTGGCAATACAGCAATAGTAAGTTTTCTCTCTGCATTGAGTTTGTCACTTACTTTATCATCCATCATGGCATTTGTAGAGTCTTTTTCATCGCTTCCACTGATGATGTCATACAAAATAGCCGCATCTTCAACATTTTGTGTCATTGGTCCGATTTGATCCAAGCTTGACGCATATGCACCAAGACCGTAACGGCTTACTCTCCCGTAAGTTGGTTTCATGCCGACAATGCCGCAATATGCGGCAGGCTGGCGAATACTTCCACCCGTATCAGAACCGAGTGCGGCAATAGCCAGACCGGCACCGACGGCAGCAGCAGAACCGCCGGAACTTCCTCCGGGAACGCAGTCTGAATTGACAGGATTAAGTGTTTTACCGTAATAACTCGTCTCTGTTGTAGAACCCATAGCGAATTCATCCATATTGGTACGTCCAAATGGGCTCAAACCTGCATCTAAAAGTTTATTGATGACTGTTGCATTATAAGGTGCGATGTAGCCTTGAAGAATCTTTGAAGCTGATGTTACTGACCACTCTTTGACCTGAATATTGTCTTTAATGGCAATAGGAATACCTTCACCGAAATCGTTTATATCAATGTATGCATTCAAATCTTTGTTTGCTTCTATTTTTGTTTGTAATTCTTTTTTAAATTTGTTTAATTCATCTTTGCTCAGAGAAAGAGCTTCTTTTAATGTAATCACTAACTTTCCTTTTTAAATTTTTGAACAGCGAAAATACCTATGCCGATAACAACAAATATAAGAAATATCGTTGTTGTGATAACAGCAGGCGTAACAGGTTGGCTAAAATTAACCATTTACTACGCTTTGACATCTAGTGCAGAGGCAATCTTCTTCCTCAGCTTGATATTTCCAACATCTAGGACATTTAAATTTACTTGCTTTTGCAATTGAGAATGTGTCCTCATCTACTTTAAAACTACCGATAATCTCTTCTTCAGGTTTGTCTTCAAAAATACCTGAAACCACAAACCAGTCTTCTGCATCCACTCTGTCCATTTCTAACGTTGCTTTAGACTCTGTATAGATGATGAGTTCAAGCGTGTTTTTGATGATTTTTTCTTTTTTGAGCTTATCTACTTCTGTACCGAAACCTTCACGTGCTTTTACCATATATTTAGCATCAAACGGCACTGTAACAGATTGTAGTTTTTCATAACTCATATCAAATATATCTTCAGCATTGCCTTTAATGATTGCCGGTGCATTTTCTACTATTTCATCAGCCGTATAAGTAATAATAGGAGCCATAATTAAAAGCAGTGTTTTTGTAATCATTGCCATTGCACTTTGACTTGATCTTCTTCTTTGGCTCTCTTTCGCATTACAGTAAAGATTGTCTTTTGTCATATCTATATACATGCCGCTGAGCTCATTGACAATGAAGTTATTAAGTGTGCTCATACCATTGACAAAGTTGTACTCTTGGAACTGTGTGTGAACTTCATCAAGTGTATTTTGTGCAACATTTAAAATCCATTTATCTAAGTCACCCATATTTTCCAATGGTGTTAACTCCTCTAAGTCATTAATATTTGCAAGCATAATTCTAAATGTATTTCTCAGTTTTCTGTAATTCTCGGAAGTCTGTTTTAAAATACCTTGAGAAATTTTCAAATCACCCTGATAATCAGAAGAAGCAACCCACAAACGAAGGATTTCACTTCCGTATTCTTTTAAAACTTTCTCCGGTGCGATAACATTGCCTTTAGATTTAGACATTTTTTCGCCTTTTTCATCTACCGTAAAGCCGTGAGTAAGAACTCCTTTATAAGGTGCTTTATGTTCAACCGCAGAAGATAAAAACAGAGATGACTGGAACCAGCCACGGTGCTGGTCAGAACCCTCTACATATAAGTCAGCCGGATACTCTCCCGCGTCATAATTACGAGACTTTAATACAGAATTCCATGTTGAGCCCGAGTCAAACCAAACATCAAGAATATCATTGACCTTTTCAAGTTCTTCAGGTTTGTAACCGCTTCCCGGGTAAAGAAGCTGTGCAATATCCATAGAATACCACGCATCGCTTCCCTGCATTTCAAATATCATTGCCGTAAAGTTAAGTACTTTTTCATCTAAAAGAACTTCACCTGTAGCTTTTACTCTAAAAAACGCAATAGGCACACCCCAGTCACGCTGACGGGAGATACACCAGTCAGGACGGTTTGCTACCATAGAAGTTAAACGGTTTTTTCCTGTTTGCGGTACAAAAAGAGTCTTCTCTATCTCATCAAGAGCAATATTCCTCAACGTTTTATCTTCACCTTTTGGTTTTTCATCAACGGAGATAAACCACTGCTTTGTAGCACGGTAAATAAGCGGTGTATGACTTCTCCAACAGTGTGGATACGAGTGCATAAATTTGCTTACATGTAACACGCTCTCACCCATCATCTCTACGATATCTTCATTCGATTTGAAAATATGACGACCTACAAAATCCTCTGCATTGGGAATCAAAGCATCGCGAACAACAGTTGCATCATAACATCCCGTCTCATCAACAGGCATAACAACTTCAAGGTCATATTTTAAACCGACACGATAATCATCTTCCCCGTGACCCGGAGCAGTATGTACACAACCTGTACCGTTGTCGACTAAAACATGTTCACCCAAAACAATACGAGAATTTCTGTTGTTCAGGGGATTAATGGCAGTAAGATTCTCAAGCTCTTTTGCGATGAAAGTTTTTGCGATTGTTCCGCTTAAAACTCCGCTTTCTATTAAAGAGTTGAGAAGTTTTTTTGCTACGATAAATCCGTCAGTTGTCAATACATACTCTTCTTCAGGATTTAAAGAGATTCCTGTATTTGCAGGAATTGTCCACGGAGTAGTTGTCCAGATAACCGGTGCTGCTTTTTCATCTTTTGCAAGTCCGAGCTTTTCTTTCGCTTCATCACTTAGTTCAAAAGCTACAAAGATAGAGTAATCTTCTTTGTCCTCATATTCAACTTCGGCTTCAGCAAGTGCAGTTCTCTCTGCCCAAGACCAAAATACGGGTTTGCTACGTTCAATTAAAAGCCCTTTTTTAGCAACACTGCAAAGTGTTCTAAAAATGTTTGCTTCAAATTTATAGTCCATCGTTACATAAGGTTTTTCCCAGTCGGCAATGATACCAAGTTGCTTAAATTCACCTCTTTGGATGTCTACAAATTTTGCGGCATGTTCACGGCAAAGCTTTCTAATTTCGGCAGTTTCTAGCTGCTCTTTTTTCTGCTTTCCTCCGAGTTTTTTCTCGACCTGCTGTTCAATCGGTAGTCCGTGACAATCCCAGCCCGGAGTAAAACGGACAGATTTACCGTTGAAGTAATTATTTTTAATGATAATATCTTTGAGCACTTTGTTCAGTGCATGTCCTATATGAATATGCCCGTTTGCATACGGA
>JAMORM010000130.1 GCA_027063585.1 Sulfurimonas sp.
TGCCGAAAAAATAGGATATGCCGGACTTAAAGACAAACATGCAACGACTACACAGTATATATCAATAGAAGCAAAGTATGAAAAACAGCTTAAAAAGTTTAAACATCCTCAAATTAAAATTCTTAATGCCACAAGACATACCCATTCCATCAGAATGGGTGATTTAGCGGGAAACCGTTTTAGTATTAATCTTTTTGGTGTTTCGCAAATAGAAGCGGGACAAATTGAAAAACTTGCACGAAAAAGCGAAAAAAACGGATTGGCGAATTATTTTGGGTACCAAAGATTTGGACGCGATGAAGATTCTATAGAACAGGCTCGTGCAATGATTGCAGGAGACTTACATGTAAATGATGCAAAACTTAAAAAGTTTCTTATCTCTATTTATCAGAGTTTGTATTTTAATGACTGGCTTAAAGAGAGAGTTCTTTTAAGTAGAGAAAAAAACGATGGAAAGTTTATGCTTTTAGAAGGGGATGTATATCTTTCAAATGAAGAGAAGCTTTTTACCCCTAAAAATATACCTCAAAAAGATTTTGAAGCGCACAAAGTAGTGCCTACGGGACTTTTACCGGGACGTGATGTTTACCGAGCCAGAGGTCAAGCAAGGGAAATAGAAGAAAAATATGATGATGGATTTTTATATGATAAAGGTCTTCGTCGAGCAGCTTTGGTCTATCCAAAAGATATGAAGTTTGTATATAAAAATAATTTTGATATTTTGAATATTGCTTTTACACTGCCAAAAGGTTCGTACGCAACGGTATTTTTAGAAAATATAGCCAATAAAAACTTTAAAGCAAAAGTAGTGAAACAAAAAGGTGGCAAGTCTAAAAATTAAGACTTACCACTCTTCCTCTTCTTCATTGATATCAGAATCGTCATACGGGTCCATGTGTGTTAAAATATGGACTTTTTTATCCGGAAAAAGGGCTTTGATTTTTGCTTCTATTTTATCTGCGATAAGATGGGCATCATATAAAGAGATACTGATATTAAAGACTAAATGATAGGAGATGAAGATGTGTGAACCGGATTCTCTCGTTTGCAGATAATGATAAGCAGTAATTTCAGGTTCACTTTTTAAAATAGCTTCTATTTTTTGTATATCTTCGTTTGGAAGGGCTACATCCAGAAGCATTAACACACCCTCTTTTATAATGGGAATAGCAGAATAAATCATATAAAATGCAATAGCAATACCCAAAATAGGGTCAATTAATTGCTCTCCCGTATACTCAATAGCAACAAGCGCAAAAAGAACTGCACCATTTGAAAAAATATCTGTTTTATAATGAAGAGCATCGGCACGAATGACCATGTTTTTTGTCTTTTTTGCTACATAATTAAGAAATACAACTAAAAAACCGGTAATAATAAAAGAGGCAACCATAACAGAAATACTTGGACCCATATATTCCATAGGTGATGGATGTGCAATCTTTGATATGGCTTCATAGAGAATAAAGAGTGCCGAAAAAGAGATAATTGTTCCCTCTATTACGGCTGCAAGTGGTTCAAGTTTGCTACGACCAAAATGAAACTGCTCATCGGGGTGTTTTTCTGCGTTATGCAGGGCAAAGTAGTTAAAGAGTGAAACAGTCAAATCAAGCAGAGAATCAATAGCTGATGCCAATACAGCGATAGAGCCGCTTAAAATACCTACTGTTAACTTCAGTAAAACAAGGAGAGCGGCTACACTGCTTGAGGCAACAGTCGCTTTTTTCTCTAATCGCATAAAAACCCTTTTTTAGATACAATTATATTTAAATTTAACTATAAAAAGCATAAAATGAACCTAGAAAACTTAAGAAAAGAAAGACAAAAATGGATGACATGGAAAAATATAGCACCGCTCAGAGAAGTAATACAAAGCCTTGAAGATGTTACATGTAAGGTCACGCTTGGTGATGTTATAAAAATATCGGGTGATTTTGATGAACAAAAGATTTATAAAACGGCAAGAATGTTTATGCCTTGGCGAAAAGGACCGTTTCAAGTCGGTGAGACATTTATAGATGCCGAATGGAAAAGTTATATAAAATATAATCTGCTCAGACCCTATTTTGATTTAAAAGATAAAAGAGTTGCCGATATAGGATGTAACAATGGTTACTATATGTTTCGTATGCAAGAAGACAAGCCAAAATTATTAGTAGGATTTGACCCGTCACCGCTGTATAAAACACAGTTTGATTTTATAAATCATTTTGTTAAAAGTGATATTATATATGAATTGTTAGGGGTAGAGCATTTGGAATTTTACGAAGAAAAGTTTGATACTATTTTTTGTTTGGGTGTTTTATATCATAGAAGTGACCCCGTTGCAATGCTAAAATCTTTGTATAAAGGTTTAGACAAAAAAGGCGAAGTTATTTTAGATACCTTTTATATAGAGGGTGAGGATGAGACGGCATTATGTCCTGAGTCTTCGTATTCAAAAATACCAAATATCTACTTTGTTCCGACAATAAAAGCATTGAAAAACTGGTGCTTACGCGCTGGATTTAATGATTTTGAAGTATTGTGTACTTCTGTGACAGATGCCAATGAACAGCGTAAAACTGATTGGATAGAGGGACAGTCGTTAGAAGATTTTTTAGACCCTGATGACAACAGTAAAACAATTGAAGGCTACCCTGCACCGCAAAGAGTGTATGTAAGATTAATGAAGGATAAAAAATAATGAAAAATGAACAAGTTGAAGATGAATTAGAACTCGAAGAGTATCAAAATTCAGAAAATCAGGTTATGATTCAAACACATGAAAAAATAAATCAAAATCTTTGCGGGGAAATTATAAAGATGGAAGAGGGGTATGTGGAACTCAGCCTGACGACTATTCCTGATATGCTTGCTGACGATATCGGATTGATTCACGGTGGCTTTATTTTTGGTTCAGCCGATTATGCTGCTATGCTTGCAGTCAATGAGAGAAATGTTGTTCTTGTTGCTAGTGACTGTCAGTTTCTTTCACCGGTGAAGCTCCATGATGTTGTGGAATTTGTCGCCAGAGTAAGACATAAAGAAGGACGAAAAAGAAATGTTCATGTTCAAGCTTTTGTACTTGATATAAAAGTTTTTGAGGGAGAGTTTAAAACTGTTATAACAGAAAAACATGTGCTTAAATTGAAACTTTTGGATGAGGAAGAACAAACAAGCGGAACGCCGAAATCACAAAAACAAAAGTCTTAGTTTTTTTGAGCCGTAAGTAAAAATACCTCAAAATCACGATGTGGTTTGCTGATAGTATTTATATTTTGTGTTTTTACATCTTTAAAACCGTATTTTTGTACAATTTGAACTAAATTTTCTGCATCAAATCCAAAATGATAAACACCCGTGTTGTCTGAGTGAAAGCTTCCGTCCTCACTCTGTAAATCAGCGATGGCTATAAATCCGTTCTCTTTTATATTTGTATGAATAGTTTTAAAAAAAGTATCTAAATTTTCTACATGATGTAGTGTCATAGAACTTATAAGCCCATCAAACTGCTTTGTAAGCGGTTCTTTGATAATATCTTGATGATAGGCTTTTATCTCTAACCCCGGCTTATTTTTTTCTTCGAGTTTTTCCAGCATTTTTTCAGAGGTATCAATGCCATATACCTGTTTGACTTTCGGTGCGATCCTAAAACCGAGTAGTCCCGTACCGACACCGAAATCTAAGATTTCCATATCTTTACTCAGCTGTATTTCTTTTTCTATGGCATCTGCAATTATTTTTGCTCCATTGACGCGAATATCACCGCTGTCCCAATTTTGTGCTTTATCTTTGAAGTGGTCTTGCATATTTTTGCCTTTAGAGTTGGTTTATCCAGTAATCTGCGTATTGTTGTTCTTGTCGTATCGTCGTATTTTCTCCGTGACCGGGATAAACGGTTTTATCATACGAGATTTTTTTAAATTTTTGTAAAGATTTTTTCATATCTTGTGGACTGGAATAGGGAAAATCTGTTCTCCCGATACTACGATTAAAAATAAAATCACCGCTGAACATTGCATCGCCTATTTCAATAGTAGAACATCCCGGGCAGTGTCCGGGAAAATGGGTAAATTTCACTGTGACGCCGTCAAAATCTATCTCTTCATCTCCTTCGACTGCGACATCGGGTGTTGAGGGCGGTAAATCAGGCATCCATTCACTGCTTTGAAGTAAAAAAATATCATCTTTCGGGGTATAGAGTTTAACATTGAGTTTTTCCTGCAACTCGGCATTGCTCCAGACATGGTCAAAATGCCCGTGTGTATTTAAAATTGCCACAGGATTGCTGACATTGTTCAAAACCCACTGACTAGCATCGACACCGGGGTCTATAATGAAATCTTTGCCTTCAGTCGTTACAATATAACAATTTGTTTGGTACGGTCCCATAGGCTGTTTTTTTATCTGCATGAAATTATAATCTCTTTTTTAGTCTAATTATAGCATCATATCGTTATGAATTTTTATAAAGAATTAGAACTAATTTTAGAGATAAAATCTCCCAAAGATAAAATCAGTCAATTTAACGACTTTTATGTAAAATATAAGGCAGGCGATGCCATATTTGAAAAGGATTTCAAAGCAAAAGAATTTGCAGAACCTTCCTATAGCGTTACATGTAAAATAGTACCGCCGCAGCATGTTCCAAAAAGGACTAACTTAACGACAAAAGAGGGGCAAATAAATCTGCTGCATGCAATCGCGCATATAGAGTATTCTGCCATAGATTTGGCACTTGACGGGGCATACAGGTTTAACGGATTGCCGAAAAGTTATTATGATGACTGGCTGGAAGTCGCTGATGATGAAATACGCCATTTTTTGCTGATTGAAAAACTTTTAAAGGAACTCGGTGCGGTATACGGAGATGTAGCAGTACACAATGCCCTCTTTGAAGCAAGTCAAAAAACGCTGACTTTAATTGAACGTATGGCAGTAGTCCCGCGTTATCTCGAAGCAAACGGATTGGATGCTACACCGATGATACTGCAAAAAATACAAAGAATACCAAAAAATGAAATGCTTGAGAAAATTACAAATACTTTACAAGTAATACTGCAAGAAGAAGTTTCACAT